>DASRMG010000156.1:0-4401 GCA_035648035.1 Desulfosporosinus sp.
AACGAGTGGTTGGAGTGCTGATGACCCTGCGGCAGAAATAGTTTTCTTGTCAACTGGGGCTGCAGTTTGTCCACACCCTACTAGGACCATCATAGCAATTAAGGTCGTACTTACAAGAGCGAGTTTCGATTTTGTTTTAAACAATTTCTTTTCCTCCTTAAATTCCCTGAGCACAAATTGATTATACTTGACCTTTGTTAAGTCTCAATGAAAAGCATGTAAAGTTTAGGTTAAATTTTATTTATTCTCGACGAGCGAAAATGTATCCTACGCCCCTGACTGAATCAAGCACTGGTCCTAAAGCCTTTAGCTTATTGCGCAAATGGCTGATATGAACATCAAGGGTTCTACTATCGGTGCTTGAAAGATAGCCCCAGACCTTCTGTATTAGGTACTCTCGGCTAAATACTTGGCTGGGATTGACGACGAAAAGTACCAGTAGCTCAAATTCTTTCACGGTTAAGTTTAAAGGCTTAGAAGCTAGGGTAGCAATATAGCTTTCTTGTACAATCTCTAAGGTCCCCCACCTCAAGGGACAGTTAGTGAGCTCAGTTCTCCGTTGTCCTTCTCTTAGTCTTGCCTTAATTCGAGCAGATAATTCTCGGGGACTAAAAGGCTTCGTGATATAATCGTCAGCGCCAAGCTCAAGACCGACTACTTTATCGGCTACATCACCACGGGCACTTAAAATTATGATGGGGATGTCTGCGATATCATTTTCTGCCCTAAGTAATTTACACAAATCATAACCATCCATCACCGGTAATACTAGATCTAGAATGATAAGATCTGGTTTTTCTTTCTTGGCAAGATCTAACCCTATCTCCCCATTTGAGGCTGTCATAACTGCAACCCCATCTTTTTTGAGATGATACCGAACAAGTTCTTGAGTTTGAACGTCTTCATCTATCAATAAAACTTTGATCAATCATAACGCCCCCTAATAAAGGCCCCCCTTTACTAATTTTGACGTTGTTTAGCCAAACTTTAGATGGCTTTTAACTACGTCTCTTTTATAGTCTAATGCAGTCATGTAAAGTCTAAATGAACAGAATGTTAATTTCTTGTTAATATTATCCCACTTTTTGTTCATTTGAATTCAATGTTAATTTAAGCATATTGTCGACAATTCGTTCAGTGGAATGACCCGGTAAAGCTATGGCTGCCTTTTCTCGCATTTTGTCTACTTCCTTAGGGTTACTCAACAAATGACTTAGAAGCGATCCCACTTTTTCTGTTGCTACAACGTGTCCCGCCCCTATTCGTTGCACGAAATGGGCATTTTCTTCCTCCTGACCTGGTATGGGCTTGAAGATCACCAGCGGTAAGTGCTTTGTTAACGCCTCCGAAACCGTCAAGCCGCCCGCCTTTGTAACGATTAAATGAGACACCGACATGAGCTCCTCCACGTTTTGTACATACCCAAACCGTACCATGGGGTTCAGGGACTGCTCGATGACCTTTCCTAAAGAGCGATATAGTGTATTATTTTTCCCACAAATAATAATACACTGGACTGGAATGAGAGAATCTGCGAGTTCTTTGCAAATCTTTTTTGCGCTTTTCGAGTCACCATATGCTCCCATCACTAAAAAGGTGGGAATAATAGGATTAAATCCTAACTCGTTCATCAGATGCTCTCGATCCATTTCTACTTCAAATTTTGGACTGACCGGAATCCCCGTCACAAGAATAGATGATTCTTTAATTCCCCAGGATACTAGACTTTCCTTTACTTCCTCACAAGCCACCATGTAGCGATCAACGCCTGGATGGACCCAGTGACTATGCACAGCATAATCCGTAATAACAGTGATGACTGGAACCTGAAGAATTTGTTCATATCTTAGTTGGGCTAGGATTGAAGAAACGGTTGGATGGGTACAGACAATAAGATCTGGGGCAAAGGCCTGTATGTATTTAAGGAAATCACTTCGGCCCAATTGTTTCAAAAAACGTTGGAGCCTCGATTCAGGTTGGAGCCTCGCTGTTTTATAATATAATTTCCCCCAGAGCTTTGGGGTATGTTTAATCATCTCAATGTAAACGTTCTTAACCATAGTGTTAACCCATCTACTCAGAAAGTCGCCAAAATCCAAATGAATAATGTCCGCATTAGGCTCCTTAATACGTAGACCTTCAATGACAGCTTCCGCGGCCCTAAAATGTCCATTACCAAAACCTGCAGAGAATACAAGAATCCTTAACTGCCTCAACATTGACGCCCCCTCCTAACATCCTTTTTTGCCTATATTCTGTCTAATCTTTCAAGGACAAAATTCAAAAAACCCGCTGACGTGGAGATTGTCAGAGGGATTAATATTTTTGACGCTTTATAATAACTTTCTTCAGAGCATCCTTCGCCCAGAGAAACCAAGGGATAAAGAGGCGCCGAAACGGTGGCATTATGATCAATCCACTCTGCAGGGTGAGTAAAGGGCAAATAAATACCACTCGTTGCAGGAAACTTCGACCAATTTTCAGTAGCCCACGTTTCGAATTCTGCGTGACCATCAAAAACGATTCCCAAGGAATGATGTGGTACACACATGTCTTGTACTAAGTGTAGTGCTGCCCCCAAAAAAAACATACCTTTATTAACGTTTTTCGGGAAATAGGTGAAAGCCTTATTAAAATAATACTGACACTCACCAGATGCGCCAGGCCAGCGAAGAATGCCTTGTTTATCGGGATGTCTGTAAAAATGATTGACGTTTTTCCATCCCCTGTCGGCCCAGTATAAACCTTTAGTCAGCATCGCGTTATGTACTTTAAAGAATTCTGCGACGTCCTCTTTTCCATCCTGGTTTAGAGTAATATAGGCCTGTTCCAAACAATGGACATGGGTTACGCCTGGGGAGTCGATAAAGTGTTGCAAGGGACTTGCCGTAGCAAGAATTAACTTTGTCATCTGACTAAGTGTCGAACCAATAATCTGCTCATACATTTCTAAGTCAACACCTCTCCTTTGTGCTTATGATAATTTTATCCTATCACTGTAAAGGAGGTATTATTATTAGGTTAAGAAAGCACTGTGTTATGTTAAGTTTAAGTTATTTATTCAAGGATTTTATGATGGTTTTTTTGATAAGCTCAGGATAAATTTAACCTGAACTTAACATTGGGTTCATGAGCTTTTTACAATTGGCTATTATAATGTAATAAGGATATATATTCCAAAGAAAGGCGTCGAAATACAGCACTATATTTGCCTGTAGAAGGAGATTTGTTGAGCAAATTTGGGCCCCCCTACTTGTTTCGGCGCGAGCAGCCCAAATTAAAAAGAAGTGAAGGCAATAGGAGGCAACTCTTTTTTGTTACGATTAGGAGGAGTCATGTAAATGAAGTGGTTTAAGAACTTGAAAACTTTTTATAAAATTAATGCGTTAGTGGTTGTTATGGCCATATTCATGCTAGGTTTAAGTTTTATGGGGTATTATTTTTATAATCAAGCAAACCAGACCATGAATACTGCCTATTCAAATGCTCTGACTTCTGTCAATCTCATTAATGAGGCCAACGCCAATGTTCGAATGCTTCGCAGTATTAATTTAGAGCTACTCCTAGCCCCTGTTGACCCCTCTAGAAAACTAAATTTAGTTATTCAGTCCACTGTACTAAACGGCCTCATCAAGGAATCACTCAACAAATATGAACCCCTTGCCAAAGGGGCCTTGGAAATCTCTAACCTGGCCGCTGTGAGAGAAGCAATACAAAAATATAACGACGAATGGCATAAGGTGTCTGCTCTAATGGACAGTGGTGACAAAGAAGGTGCCTATACTTACTTCTCTCTGAACGCTACGAAAGACTTAGAGGATATTAATACGTTGCTTCCTCAACTTGTTGACTTTAGCACGCAGAAAGCGAAAAGTACTATTATTCGCCAGAATCTCAATTTCGTGAATGTGGGTAAATTGCTGCTCATATTCCCACTCATTGCGGCCGTGCTGGCAGTTCTTATTGGGGCGTTGGTGGCCCGATCCATCGCCAAACCTCTCCAAACGATGCTCAAAAATGTTCAAGAGCTTGCGTCTGGGAACCTAAGGGTCCCTAAAATAAAGAACACCTCCAAAGACGAAGCGGGACAACTCGCACAGGCTTTTAATCTCATGACGGACAGCCTGTCAGGCTTGGTTAAAAAAGTCTCAGAGTCCTCGTCAGACGTCGCTGCCTCTGCTCACCAGCTTTTAACTATTACAAAACATAGTTCCAGTGCCTCCGGCCAAATAGCTCAGTCTATTGCTGAGGTGGCAGGCGGTACAGAAAAACAAGCTGATTCAGTGAACGAAACTGTGTCTGCCCTTGAACAACTCAACGTGAACATTCAATTAGTCGCTGAGGCCGGACATCACGTCACTGCCCTCACCACTAAAACGGCTACAACCACTGAGAATGGGC
>DASRMG010000157.1:0-17652 GCA_035648035.1 Desulfosporosinus sp.
TCTTGAGAATATGCAAACACTCCAAGTCGATCAAACTGAACGCGCTCAATGAAATGTAGTAACGTTTGAAATTCCTGTTCACTCTCTCCTGGAAAACCCGTGATCATCGTTGTCCGAAGTGTGATGTCCGGCATTGCGGAGCGCAATTTACCAATCAACGTTTCAGCCTCTTCGATGGTTCCACGTCGATTCATTTCTTTTAATATTTTATTATCGGCATGTTGCAACGGCAAATCGATGTACCTACAAACTTTGGGTTCCTGACGCATCGTTTCAATCAGTTCATCGGTAAACCTATCAGGGTAGCAATACATGAGCCGAATCCATTCAATTCCCTCTATACGAGCGAGTTGACGAATGAGCTGAGGCAGGCGGAGTTCTCCATTAAAGTCGTACCCATAGCGCGTGGTATCCTGAGCCATAACCATAATTTCTTTAACCCCTTGGGCTGCCATTTCCTGGACTTCGCGTAGCACCGATTCTTCAGTACGGCTGCGAAAATGTCCCCGCACAGACGGTATAACACAATAAGTACAATAATTATCGCAACCCTCTGCAACTTTTACATAGGCCAAATAATTGGGAGTGGATCGAATACGGGGCATCAACATATCCTGAAGAAAGCTACTTCCGTCTTTAATAAGCGTCGTTCTAGTCCCCTCGGAAGCTTGAACTACTTTGTTGATTTCGTCAATATTTCCCGTTCCCAACACACCATCTAATTCAGGAATATCCTGCATTAATTCTTTCCCATAGCGTTGCGCCAAGCAGCCTGTCGCAATTAATGTCTGACAATGTCCAGATTTCTTAAAACCTGCCATCTCAAAAATAGTTTCAATCGACTCTTCTTTCGCCGATTGTATGAAAGTGCAGGTATTAACAACAATAATATCTGCCTCTGCGGGATTTTCTATAAAACTATAATCTTGGGCTAGTAATCCCGACATTATTTCGCTGTCCACCTGATTCTTAGGACATCCTAACGTAACAACTGCAACTTTTTTAGTCAACCTCACACCTCATATCCTTGATCTACCAATACTAGTATAAACCAACACTCCCACTAGGTCAAAAATTTTAATGCCGCTAAAAGTGGCAAAACTATTTGTTAAGGTCCTTTCGCTCGGCTGTTTTAATATATATCACGTTTTCTCCGATATTTGTGGCGTGGTCAGCAAAACGTTCGAGATAGCGGCCTGCAAACGTCAAATACATCCCTTGATCTATGATCTCTGGTTTTTTTGACATGATCACTAATAAATCACGTACGATTTGATTATACAGATGATCAACTTCGTCATCTTGCATGGCGAGTTTTTGGGCAAGATCCATGTCTTCGTTCCTATAAGCTTCTAAGCCTTGTCTCATCATGGCCAGGGCCTTTTCAGCCATCAGAGGGATGTCAACCAACGGTTTGCAGAGAGGTCCCTCAATCCTCCGTGTGACCTTTGCAATGCCGATGGCCAAATCGCTCATTCGTTCAAGATCCGTGGATATCTTCATCGCTGAAATAACCTTACGCAAGTCCTTAGCGACCGGTTGCTGAGTTGCGATTAAGCGCACACACTCATCATCCACTTGCCGCTCTAGGTTATTCACCACTTGATCCTGAGCAATCCAATACTCTGCCTGTGTCCTGTCAAGCGATTTTAGGGTTTCGATACACCCTTGTAAGATCCTCTCGACTTCCTTGCCCATATCTTTAAGTATATTGTTCAATATTTCCTGACCTTCATTCAATGACTGACGCATTAATTTTCCCCCTTCATCATCCAAACCGTCCTGTGATATAGTCTTCAGTTCGTTTATCATGTGGATTGGTAAATATTTCGGATGTCGGCCCATGTTCCACCAGTTCTCCACTTAGAAAGAACGCCGTGGAATCTGCTATGCGCGCAGCCTGTTGCATATTATGAGTCACAATGATAATTGTATAAATTTCTTTTAATGAACCCATTAGTTCTTCTATATGTGTAGTTGCTATTGGATCCAAGGCAGAAGCTGGTTCATCCATAAGTAGTACCGACGGTTCTACGGCCAAGGCTCTAGCAATGCAGAGACGCTGTTGCTGCCCCCCGGACAAGCTCACCCCCGAATAATTCAGGCGATCTTTCACTTCATCCCACAACGCTGCCATACGCAAACTTTTCTCCGCACTGGCTTTTAATTCCTGTTTATTATTCATCCCATTAAGTCTTAGTCCTGCCACGACATTGTCATAAATACTCATGGATGGAAACGGATTTGCCTTCTGGAAGACCATACCGACTTTTTTTCGTAGGGTCACAGGATCTAAATCATAAATACTTACGCCATCCAAACTAATTTCGCCTTGTACTTTTGTTTTCGGTAAAGTCTCATGCATTCGGTTAAGACAACGGACGAAGGTTGATTTACCACACCCAGAAGGCCCTATGATCGCCGTTACCTGATTTGGTCTAATTTCCATGTTTATGCCTTTAAGGATTTTATTAGACCCATACCATGCCTCAAGGTTATGAACACTTAAACTCTGACCCATTATTAGAAACCACCTCCTTCTAGTTGCTCCGCGTGCGAAAGGCTAAACGCGCCACTAAATTCAGAAGCACGACCAGTGTTATTAAGACTAAAGCCCCTGCCCAAGCTTGTTGCTGCAACTCTTTATAGGGAGACGTTGCGTATTGATATATTTGAACAGGTAAGGCTGCGATCGGCTCATTCAGTGAACGAGACCAGTACTGATTTCCCAAAGCCGTGAACAGCAAGGGGGCAGTTTCGCCTGAAACGCGAGCCACAGCGAGTATTGCCCCGGTGATGATTCCTCTCGCTGCTGTCGGTAAGACAATTTTTAAAATAATTTTTCTCTTGGAAATACCTAGGGCGTAACCCGCTTCCCGAATGGAATGAGAAACTAATTTTAGCATTTCTTCAGTCGAACGGATAACCAGAGGGATTATAATGATTGAAAGAGCAAGACCTCCTGCTAACGCTGAGAAATGTCCCATCTTCAAAACCACTGAACTGTATATTACTATCCCCACAATAATTGAGGGAATCCCTGTCAACACATCAGTCGCAAAACGAACACTCATACTAAACCAACTGTTACGATCATACTCTGTCAAATAAATTCCCGCAAGAATGCCGACAGGAATCCCGATCAGACTGGCGATTAGAACCATAATTAGGGTACCCACAATGGAATTAGCCATTCCACCCCCTGGTGCACCCATGCCCTTCGGTAAATTGATAAAAAATTCTGAGCTCAGGGCACTCAGACCATTCTTAATCACGTAGCCAAGAACTCCAAACAGAGGAATCAGCGCAAGGAGTGTCGCACCGAAAAAAACACTCATCATGATCCAGTTCAGATATTTACGAAGACGATCATTCATTACGACAGCCCTCCTCTTGGTCCACGTGCTACTGACCAAACAAGAACTCGCGCAAAGACATTCAGGATAAGCGTAATACCGAATAATATAAGGCCAATTTCAACAAGGGCACTTAGATATAAATCGTAGGTCGCTTCTGTAAACTCGTTCGCAATCACCGCCGCAATTGAATAAGCGGGCGCAAACAAGGAGGAAAGAATATCTGGGCGATTTCCAATCACCATAGTTACTGCCATGGTTTCTCCAAGGGCTCGACCTAAGCCAAGCATAACCCCTCCTAAAACGCCCGATTTAGCATACGGTAGAACAGCGATTCGAATCATTTCCCACTTTGTAGCACCCAAGGCTAAAGCTGCTTCCCTCTGTTCATTTGGCACCGCTGCCAAGACTTCCCTAGAAATCGCAGCAATCGTTGGCAGAATCATAACGGCTAATATCAATCCACCGGCTAACATGCCAAACCCAAGTGGCGTGCCTTGAAATAGAGGAATAAACCCAAGCCACTTGGCAAGTCCAGGTTCAACTGTTTCTCTCAACCAAGGGACTAAGATGAAAATTCCCCATAAGCCGTAAACAACACTGGGAATAGCGGCCAGCATCTCTACCAAAAAGGCAATAACAGAACGCACTTTTGATGTTGCCATTTCATTAAGAAAAATTGCCACTCCAAGACCCACCGGGGCTGCAATGATTAAGGCCAAAAAAGATGTCACTAAGGTCCCATAGATAAACGGAAGTGCTCCAAATTGTTCCTTGACGGGATCCCACACTCGGCCAGTGACAAAGCTAAAGCCAAACTTCGCAATACTTGGACGTGCGGAATCAACCATTTGCCAGCCAATCCAAACCATAAGAACTAAAACACTCATAGCCATAAAAAGTGTCAGTAAACAAAAGGTCTTATCTCCCAGGGAACCTGTGAGTTTCTTGTTTTTACTCATATTCTCTGATTCTTCCACCTTCCTCATGCACAACTCAAAAACCTTCCTAATAATATGTACCTGACAAGTATATATTAGTCACATGGAATAATACTAGATCTACTTTAGCAAAGGTTGACCTTCAGAAGTGATCGTCTTAAGCATTTTTTCTTCAAGAGTGACTAAATCTGGTGGTAACTTCGCGTAAAGTAATCCTTCAGATAGGCTTTGCCCATCATGGATCGACCAGTTCAAGAATTTAACCAGCGCTGACCCTTTCGCTTTGTCCTTTTGATCCTGATATAATAAAGCCCACGTGAATCCTACTATCGGATATGCGTCTGCACCTGGTGCATTGACAATGGACACTCTCATGTCAGCCGGAATCTTGGACGCAACCGCAGCAGAGGAAGCTCCTTTGAGAGATGGTACTACCCATTTCCCTTCTCTGTTTAGCAACGTAGCAAAGGACAGTTTGTTATGTACAGCATAGGCGAGCTCTACATAACCGATAGAACCTGGAGTTTGTTGAACAACACTCGCAACTCCCGCGTTTCCTTTACCCCCCATCCCAACAGGCCAATTCAAGGAGGTCCCCTTACCTACCTTGCTCAGCCAGGCTGCACTGATACTACTTAGATAATCTGAGAAAATATAGGTGGTTCCGCTCCCATCAGACCGACGAGCCACTGCAATCTTTAAATCCGGGAAGATTACACCTGGATTATCAACAGCGATCCGTTGATCATTCCAATCGGTTATCGTTCCCAGGAAGATATCGGCAAGTACCTGGGGCCCTAACTTTAGTTGTTTTGGGGCGTTGGGTATATTGTAGGTGACGGCAACAACTCCAAGTGTTAAGGGGACTTGGACCACTGTACCACCTTTTACCGCCTTAAGTTGATCATCTGTCATTGGACCATCAGTTGCTCCGAAATCTATCGTTTGCTCTGAAACTTGCTTGATTCCAGTCCCACTACCATTGCCCTGATAGTTAATTACAAGGCTTGGGTTGACCTTGCGATACGCCTCAATTTGTTGGTTCAAAAGTGGGTAAACGAAGGTGCTACCCGCCCCCGTTAGAGTCACCTGTTTGGCTCTTTCTTGACCTTCTGGTGTGCTCGGGTTCTGTGCTCCACATCCAACCATGGAAAGCGCCAAAATGCCTGTTAAAATGCCTCTTAGAAATTTAGTCTTTTTAACAAACATGAGATCTTCCCCCTATCAGATTCCTTTATCTTTACAGATTGTACCATAAATGTTCAACCTAAATTGACCTTAGTGTGTAAAGTCTGTGATATTTGGCTAAATTTAATGTATAAAGATTTATCAAAGCAAGGAGATCGCTGATGCTTGTAGAATGTAAGACCATAAGAAATATTAGTGAGGTGTCATGAGTGTTTAATGAAACGTTAGATCCATCCGACTCGTGCGGGTGTGGAGATACTGGCTATCTAACAACCCGAACGATCCCCGTTGACTTGGTCCATGGTGTGGGTCGCATAGCAAATGTCCCTATATACCACTGTCGTTCTGAAAATTGTCAAGAATTCACGCTCCCAGCCAGCGTAGCGCGCCGCCTCGACGATATTCAAGAAGACATGGAAAAGACCCAAGCAACAGAAGCTGCTTATAGCTGGATGGCCCACAGCGGGCAATCTCTTGACCCAGATCAACGAGCCAACGCTCAAACCAACTTACAGGCTTTTACCCTTCAGTTTAGCAGCCGTGAGTATGCAGATGCCCAAGTTGTGCTGATCATACCTGGTCAGGCAATCTTTCTTCACAGCACGCTTGAAGACTCCGAGTACTACCTACTTCGTTACGAAGAAGACAGGCACTCAGAAGAAACATGGTTTTCCTTCCTGAAATTTTACTATGAAGAACCAGAATTAATGTACGATGAGTTCATTGAATGGTCAGAAGACGGACATCTTAAAGAAATAGGACGCGTTACCCTTGAAGAGGTTGAGGATACGTTGACGGATGAGTTCGGCGAGTGGACGTAAGTTTGTTGGCCATACAGCGGAACACGTCCGGCATAAGGGAAGTGGCGGGAGTAGTGTTACCTACTCCCGCCACTTCCCTTAATACCTTTGGAAGGATTTTAAAATTATTGACTTTCCACTAATGTTGCGGACACGATATAACGGTACGGAAAATAACCTGGAGTATCGAAAGGGTAGCAGGTTGTCAGAGTAAGAACGGCATTGTCGGTCGGTACGATCACTGTTTTATCATCTTCGTCGACGATTCGCGTGCCCTTCACCTCATAGGTGAAGGTGCCTGCCGATGTTTTCACGACAATTAGGTATCCTATCTCTAGCTTACCTAGTTGTCTAAAGACCGTCTCACGATGGCCTGATAAAACGCAATTGTCTTCTTGCCCCGGAAGTACGCTTTGGAGAAAATGCCCTACACCCTTCTTCAACTCCTTCTCTTCTGTCCCCTGGAGGATGAGTAGTTCCAGGTTTAAAGATGGAATCGTCAAAGTCCCTATACTATCACCCTCTACAGGATATATTGGGTAAACAGCTTTAGCAGGCACGGGTAGATCTGGAGGAGGGACTGATTCGTCCGGGGCAGTGCTAGAATTTGGTAACTTGTTTGGCTCTATAGCACTAGAGGCAGGGATGGAATACCTACTGATCCTAAACACTGTCCAAGAGATGCATCCAATCCCCAAAACCATAAATACCAGGGATAGCACAGTAATCAAAGAACGCTTACTCCATGATCGTTTTATTTCAGACATAACACATGTCATTTCCTTTACCCTTGAGTTTATACACAGGTTGATCCATAAATTACACATCCTCATCTTCCGCTTAATATTCGACAACAAGGTGTGACAATCCTGCATCTACGAAAACTAAAAGGTAACTCCCTTTATAAAATAACATTATTGAATATATCCACAATATCCTCTAAGACAGCCTTACAAACGGCTGACCAATTAATGGCGTGAGTAGGTACACCTACTCACGCCATTTGATCTACTTATCTTTCTTGCCGCCACGATGTTTTCTTTTACCCTTATGGAGTACGTTATCGGCACCTCTCCAGAATCGCCCCTTTTCCTTTTCAGAACCACCCTCGCTCTGGGTTTCTTTACTTGGTACACCGGTGTTCGCTACTGCCTTGCTTCGAACGTCTTTATACCGTATTTCTGAGTTGCGTTCATCCTTGTGGCCGCCCGGTTTACCTGCGGCACTCTTGTAGGGGGGTACGATACTTCGTTCTGCTTTATACCCTGTAGCTCCGCTTGTTGCACGCTTGTAAGACGCTTTTGCGCTACTTGGTGCACCCTCCTGCACAGCTTTATCGACTGTTCGAGGATCCTTGTTGCCGCCCGCTTTGCCTGGCGCACCTTTATACGGTGCTTTTTCTACACTCCGTTCATCTCTATAGCGCCCCTCTTTACCCGGCATACTTTTGCCGGGTGCAGTACCTTCTCTCCGAGAATCCTTGTACCGTGACTCTTGGCCCTGTAGGGGTTTGTTCGGTGCTTCTATGCTTCGCGCGCCTTTATAGCGAGGTTCTTTACTTTGGGCGCCCTTCTCAGGTGTTGCGACACTTCGGTTGTCTTTGTTACGTCCTGGTTTAGCCCGTGCACCTTTATAGGAGGTTGGTGTTTCCTCGCTTCGTGCATCCTTATAGCGTGCCTCTTTAGGATTAACTGCCTTGCTCTTCATGCCTGACCGTCTTACTCGTCCCTTATTCATCTTTATCGGCTTACCTTCCTTATCTAACGAATCTGCTGCTGGAATAAGTTTTTTAGGTCTAATGAGACATTTAGGTCCATAGCCGATGAGATCCTCACGATGACCTAAACGTAAAGCTTCTTCCACTAACGCATAATTTCTAGGACTCCGATACTGGATTAAGGCTCTCTGCATAGCCTTCTCATGCATACTGCGCGGAATATACACTTCCTGCATGGTATGGGGATCTAAACCTGTATAATACATACAGGTGGACAGCGTTCCTGGTGTCGGGATAAAATCTTGGACTTGTTCTGGATTGACACCCATTTCGCGAACATATTCAGCCAATTGAATGGCTTCTTTCAGGGTGCTTCCAGGGTGTGACGACATTAAATAGGGAACAAGATATTGCTCTTTCCCCAGTTCTTCATTGGCCTGATGGAATTTCTGCACAAATTCTTCGTATACAGCTTTCCCAGGCTTGCCCATGAGATGCAGCACTTCATCACTGACATGTTCCGGAGCCACTTTCAATTGGCCACTAACATGGTGTTCACAAAGTTCACGAATAAACCCAGAATTTTTATTAGCTAAGACAGCATCATAGCGGATACCAGAACGGACGAACACTTTCTTGATTTTCGGTATACTACGCAGGCTGCGTAGTAGATCCATGTATTCGTCATTATCATTGGAAACTTGATCACACGGTTCAGGAAACAGGCACTGTTTATGTGAACAAGCGCCCCTAGTTAATTGTTCCTTGCATGCTGGCCCGCGGAAGTTAGCTGTAGGGCCCCCTACATCATGTATATATCCTTTAAACTGATCATTCCAAGTCATCTTTTCAGCTTCTCGGATAATCGACTCAGGACTACGGCTTTGAACAATACGACCCTGATGAAACGTTAACGCACAAAAAGAGCATGCTCCATAACATCCTCTGACGCTGGTAAGACTAAATTGAACTTCTTCAATAGCGGGAACTCCACCTCGATCTTTATAAACCGGATGATAGGTCCCCATGAAAGGCAGTGCATAGATAGCATCCATTTCTGGTTGTGACAAGGGAAGTGCCGGTTTGTTTTGCAAGACGCTCTTTCGGCCGTGGGCTTGAACCATAGCTTTCCCTCGGAAAGGGTCCTGCTGGTTATATTGCACCCAAAAAGCCTGAGCATACTTTTTCTTATCAGACGTAACGTCCTCAAAGCTCGATAGAACAAAGGCATTTTGGGGTACATTTTCCCCAGTTAAAGGTACCATGGTTCCTCTCACGTCCGTAATCTGATCAATCTGCTCCCCATTCTTCAGACGTTCAGCGACCTCCACAATCGCCTTTTCTCCCATACCAAAGACCAGCAAGTCAGCTTGACTATCGAGTAGAATGGAGCGCTTAACGTCATCACTCCAATAATCATAATGGGCAAAACGTCGCAAGGAAGCTTCGATTCCACCTATAATTACAGGAACACCCGGAAGCGCTTCCCGTACGCGATTAGAATAGGTGATGGTGGCATGGTCTGGACGAAGCCCGGTTTTTCCTCCCGGAGAATAGGCGTCCTTATGCCGCTTCTTTTTGGCGGCCGTATAGTGATTCACCATGGAATCCAAATTCCCTCCAGAAATCAAACAAGCCAAGCGTGGTTTCCCCATCGCTCGAAAATCTCGAAGTTCCTTCCAATCGGGCTGTGCTATGATCCCCACTCGGAAATCATGTTTTTCTAAGATGCGAGCAATAATAGCCACTCCAAAGCTTGGATGGTCTACATAGGCGTCACCGGTAATTAGGAGGAAATCTAATTCATCCCACCCACGCTCCTCCATATCCGATCGATTCATGGGCAAAAAATTTCGTATACGCATAGTCCACTAGCCTCACCTTTCTGTTAAAACACACCGTAAACAATTATGAGTCATAGAGAAAAGAGGGGCAACCCCTCTTTTACCGATAGTTGATAAACTGTAGATCAATGCCGAAATCTTCCTTACGAAGTAAGGTCATAACCGCTTGAAGGTCATCTTTGTTCTTCCCGGTCACTCGAATCTCTTCACCCTGTATGGAACTGCCTACTTTAATTTTATGATCTTTAAGAACTTTATTAATGAGCTTTGCCTTCTCCTGGGCAATCCCCTGTACCAATTTCACTTCCTGTTTAACCGTATCACCGGCAGCTGCTTGAGCCTTCCCGTACTCCAGAGCTCTTAAGGAAACGCCTCGCTTAACGAGTTTACTTTCTAAAATATCCACAACGTTTGTCAATTTGTAGTCGTCATCTGAGACTAAGATAATCTTTTCAACCTCAAGCTTAATAGAGGATTTACTATTCTTAAAATCGAATCGATTGGCGAGTTCTTTCTGTGCCTGCTGAACTGCATTATCAACCTCTGTCATATCTACCTTGGAAACAACATCAAATGAACAATCTTTAGCCATAATAAACGCTCCTTTATTGTTACACTATTATAGTGTTTTTAAAGTATCCTGATCTAAGATAATATTATTAACCACTTTATTGCCGTCCTGAAAACTTGGCAGTGGCTTGCCGTTTAACGTAGTCGTAAGGCCTGCTGCGTTGCCTATTTTGACCAATTCAATTTTGCTTGTACCATTGAGTTCTGTCGTTGTACCGGCTTTAAATAATTCCTGATTAGAAGCCTGTCCATCAATTGCGAAGCTAATCCAGCAATCTTTTGTGAAAGTCAGCTGTGCTGTTAAGCCCTCCTGTGTCGGGGCTACAACAGTCGCGGGGTCAGGAACTACCGCAGTACTCGGTGCTGGCGTTACTGGCTCTGCTTTCTGGGCACTTGGCAAAGCAGCCGGGGAATACGGTTCCTCTGCAATTTTTTCCCCAGACTGGCTCACCGCGATTGCAACGACCAAAACTAGGGCTAGAACCGCCGTACTCGCTATCAGCACTGGTCTAAACCAAAGAGGTCGACCTTTCACCACCGAAGTAGGAACAAGAACGGGGTTAGGCTCGGGCATGGCTGAAGCATTATAGAGTGCAATAATTTCATCTGGGTCGATGTCTAATTGTTTAGCATAGGTTCGTAAATACCCCTTGGCGTAAGTTGCTCCTGGAAGTACATCATAGTTTTCCTCTTCAAGTCCCTGAATATAACGAACACTGATTTTCGTAATTTCCTCAGTATCCGTAAAACTCCATTGCTTTGCTTCCCTTGCTGCCTGCAGCATTTGTCCCTCTCCTGCCATTAGTAAGACCCCCTTTTCTCCCATTAGCTCAAATCAAAGGCTGTAAAGCTTATGGGAATATCCTCAATGCGAATCACATCTTCCTCATGATGACGAATTTCTATAACAAAGTCAAAGTCAACTTCCAAACGTCCATCTCGTAGAAAAACATCTGGGTGTTCGATAATCTTAAGCGTTGGCATCTGTAATACTTCCTGTAATAACGACCAATGTTCAGCGTTACCCCTCGTTGTACTTGTAATGCCATCAATGAGGAAAATACTGTTCTCAGACTCATCGAGTAATAATTCAGTCCGTATTGTTTGTCGAATAATCGTTGAAGACAATAAAATCCAATGTTTATTAGCGTACACACACGCTGCAATAGCAGCTTCTGTTTTTCCAACCCGCGGCATGCCTCGTATCCCGATCACAAGATTTCCGCCTTCTAGTAAAGTATCCCCCAAAAAATCCACAAGAACCCCTAACTCTTCACGAACAAATCTATAAGTGGGGGGATTCATCTCAGACATATCCAATCGTTTGCCATGACGTAACGCAATCCTATCTAACAAAGTAGGAGGACGAAATGCCGTAACATTAATCGCCTCCACCTCTAAGAGTGCTGCATGTAACGCTCTTACTTTTGCCTCAGATTCAGCCTGTAATAGCAGACCCCTTCTGCTCTGACCGATTCCCGAGACAGACAAAATATTAAGTTCCAGCATCCCAATCAGTGTCGTCACTGCCCCGAGCAAGCCCGGTTTATTTTGCTGAATATCATACTCCAGATACAGCAGCTTCTCCGCTTGGATGGGCCACCTTGTTATCAAGATAGCATTCCAACTTCCTTAAAGCCTTCATAGGCTCTTCATAATTCAGATAAAATTCATACTCTGCGCTTGGTTCATTCGGATAGGCATACAGTTTATCATAGTACTCAATGAGTAGTCGCTCCGTAAAAACATCCAAGCAACCTGTTTCTAACAAGGACCGCAGTTCTTGAACTTTGACATGACCCAGAGTTTTAATCAATCTCTCCAGAGCCACTCCAATTTCATGAAGTGCATTGGGTACTGAGGTATACTCCTTCAACAAGCGTTGGACCCGATTTTCCATAGAGTCGCAATGAAGGACTTGTATTCCCTCTTGCATGGCCTTATAAAAATTGACGGGTAACGTCACCCTACCAATTCGTTTACTCTCACATTCTACAATCACATAAGGAAAATCGTTCAACAAGGCAAGTTCCTCAAATAATAGTCCTTCGAATTTTTTTTGGGACGGAGGATTACCTAGACCAATGGCCCCGAAGACTGAACCTCTATTATTAGCAAGTTTCTCAAGATCAATCGCTGGATATCCGTCGGCTCTTAACTGTCCCAACAGATCAGTTTTTCCAACCCCTGTATTTCCACGAAGGACCACCACTTGAACGGGAAGATTAGGTTGGAAATAATCAACAACCTCACTACGGTACGCTTTATATCCCCCTTGTAAACGGTATATAGGAATGCCCATCAATTCTACGACCGTTGCGAGAGACTTACTCCGCATGCCACCTCTCCAGCAAAAAAGTACCAGAGGACCTTTTTTTGAGAGTTCCCCAACTTTTTTTATCAATTGCGGAAGTTTTGGACTAATAATTTTCAAGCCCAGTTCACGCGCCAAGCTGGGGGTAGTTTGTGTATAAGTTGTCCCGACTTGAGCCCGTTCTACGTTATCAAACAGAGGAAGATTGATTGCCCCCGGGAGCGTTGCTTCAGCAAATTCCCCCTCTGAACGCACATCTACAAGAATTGGGTGATCCAAGTTTTTAAGTTCTTGGACAGTGATCTCCTTAATCATGCATAATTTCCTTCCACTATGGCAGTATTCTACCTATCTAATCATAAATGCTACAGTGAGATTATGCAACTAATGCGTCAGTTCATCGCTCCATTGACCAAATTTTAGTTCAAACTGGCCTCGTGTCATGAGAACTTCCCTTGGTTTAGAGCCCTCATATCCTCCGACAACCCCTTTCTCCTCGAGGAAGTCCATTAAGCGAGCTGCTCTCGTATACCCAATCCGTAAACGCCGTTGTAACAGCGAGACAGAAGCTGTCCCACCTTCAATGAAAAGCTGAGCAGATTGGTAAAAGAGTTCATCTTCCATATCTTCTGTTTTCGCTGCCTTCCCAAGCGCTATGTCTGGGATCTCCTGGTAGTCAGGTTTTGCCTGATTTTGTAAAAATTTAACCACATTTTCCACTTCTTTATCGCCCAAATAACAGCCTTGGACCCGTAGGGGTTTACTCGCGCCCATGGGATAATACAGCATATCTCCACGACCTAATAATTTTTCTGCGCCGTTCATATCTAAAATGGTCCTAGAATCCGTTTGAGACGAAACCCCAAAGGCAATTCTAGAAGGTATGTTGGCTTTAATAATGCCCGTGATAACGTCAACTGAAGGACGTTGCGTCGCAACAATTAGGTGGATTCCGGCGGCACGAGCCATTTGAGCCAAGCGGCATATGGCCTCCTCAACATCACCAGGGGCAACCATCATTAAATCAGCTAACTCATCAATGATCACAACGACATACGGTAACGGTGGATGATCCTCTTGTTTATCCTGAATTCGCAGAAAGTTGTAACGAACTATGTCTCGCACACCAGCTCCTGCAAACAGTTCGTAACGGGTCTCCATTTCAGTCACGATCCACTTTAAAGCACCTGCCGCCTTCTTCGGATCTGTTACGACGGGTGCAATCAGATGGGGAATCCCGTTATAGTTCGCCAATTCAACCCTTTTAGGATCCACCAACAAAAACTTCACTTCATCCGGTCGAGCCTTAAATAGAATACTGTTAATAATGGTATTGATACACACTGATTTACCGGAGCCTGTAGCCCCCGCGATCAATAGATGCGGCATTCTCGTCAAATCTGCGATCACCGGTGTTCCCGTAATATCTTTACCTAAACAAACCGTCAACTTGCTTGGCGACCCCTGATATTGGGGCGTCTCTAGGACTTCTCGAAAATGAACCATCGCTATTTCTTTATTCGGCACTTCAATGCCTACGACTGATTTCCCAGGAATGGGTGCTTCAATCCGAACATCAGCAGACGCTAAGCTTAGAGCAATATCGTCAGCTAGATTTGTGATCCTACTAACTTTTACACCCGGAGCAGGTTGTGCTTCATAGCGTGTTATTGCAGGGCCTTGAGTCACCTGTGTTACTTTGATTTTCACACCAAAACTGGCCAGCGTTTCTTCCAGAATTTTGACATTATCAGCTAAGTCCTTATTAAGTCTAGGATTTTTAATCTTTAAAGCTTGCCCTAATAACAAGACTTGTGGAAGCTCAAAATTTCCATTTTCCTTGGTCTGACGAGAAATGGGAGTACTGGTTACCTTGCCAGGTAGCATAATTTTATTTGATTGAACGCCTTCGCCTCCGAATGTCTTATCAAATCCCAGCTGTCCCTTCGGTGGGTCAGGTTCCACTTGAAGTTCATTTTGATCTTCAAGAGTTTTGATAACTAACGGTCGTTCCACAACATCAGGATCTAGAGCAAGTGTACGTCCCTTCGGCTGAGAATTCATTTTCTTGATGATTTTATCTTCTGCTTTTTGAGAAGCTTTGGAAGGTTCTTTGTCACCAGTGTTCTCTGCTGAACTCTTGAGGACGTACAAAAAATCGTGAATTTGGTGTTTCATCCATCGACCTGAGTATTTCACCGCTTGATTAACTTCCTGTAATCCACCAATTAAAGAGCGGTTTGTGATCAGTAGTGCCCCCATAAAAGCACCCATGATTAAAAGAACGTAACTCCCAGGAATACCGATGGTTGTTATTAACACCGCACTAACCCCTGCACCCACAACCCCACCGCCGTGTCCTAGCTTCCCTTCATTCATAATATCGGCCTTGGAAAATTCCTCAATGCCCGGTAACTGTAGATGCAGAAGCCCAAGGAAAACAAGCCATAGAAGGATTGCCCCCACGACTTTAGCTCCCAAGCGGGGAGTACGCTGGTTCATGTAGGCAATGCCCCAGGCACCCACCATAATAGGAATATAAACCCGTCCACCCCCAGCAAGATATGTTAGTAGAAGATTAATTTGTCCCCCGACCACGCCAGTCCTCTCAGAGTATAACGAGACTAGTCCTAAGCAAGCCATTCCCACCACAAAAACTCCAATGACTTCATTGCGTATGGTTGCTTTTAAGGTGCTTACTCTAGTATTCAACGTATTCCTCTTGCGGCGTTTTCTTATGTTCGCCACAAACAATCCCCCAAACTTAATTTATTAGTTACCCAGTATAAATTCAACGGAAGAGAACGTATTCCTTTTTTTATCGAGCTTATATCATCAAACTCATTTTAATCATAAAAAAAACGGCTTTCGCCGCTTTTTTTATGAGCACTCTATTTTGCTAAGCTATCTTTTATTAAGTTGTTAAGTTCCTTAAAGGCTTCTTTGACGCCACCGACTGCATGAATTAATCCTGCTTCAACAGCTTCTTGCCCTATAAGAACAGTTCCAATATCTTGGGCTAGTTCTCCAGTGCTAAACATGAAGTTTTCTAGATCCTTTTTACTGATATTCGAATGGGAATAGATAAATTGATCAATTCTAAGCTGCATCTTTTGTAGATAATCAAACTGTTGATGCCCATTAATCACCAAGCCGGTATACCGAATCGGGTGAATCGTCATGGTCCCAGTGGGGGCTATAAGGCTTTTTGTGCAACTGACTGCGATCGGAATCCCAATACTATGTCCTCCACCCAGTACTAAAGAAACAGATGGCTTACTTAAACTACACAACATTTCGGAAATCGCAAGTCCCGCCTCGACATCACCACCTGCGGTATTTAGTATGACTAAAATGCCTTTCACTTTGGGGTTTTGCTCAACGGCGAGCAATTGTGGAATAATATGTTCATATTTAGTGGTTTTGGAGACGGGAGGGAGAACTAGATGTCCTTCAATTTGTCCAATGATGGACAAACAATAAATTCGTTCCGTTACATCAGGAAGTTTTAACTGTCCAAATTCCTTTAAATTGGAGACAGGTGCTGGATTGTTCTCCTCAGGCGAACACGTTTCATCAGTAACCATGGATTAACCTCCTTATCAATATGCCAAGAACCTCATCTATACAATTCTCTTGTAGAATCTACAAGAAAACAGATAAACGGAGCTTCTCTTTTATTATGGAGGTTTAGAACGAAAATAATACAGAACAAACAATTGTCGCAAAACCATTAAGAGTGTCTTATGGAAGGTATTTACATTTAAGTAAAGAAATTAGTATCAAGACAATATTATTGAGAAGATAAATATTGAATATTAAAATGATAGCTTCCATGAAAGGGTGATCACATGAGCTACGAAGACGCATTCATGCTAAACAGTATCCTCCTTTTTCTGGTGCTCCTATTCTACCTCGTCAAGACAACCATTATTTCCCACCGTCTTCGCTGCTACGATTTGAGACGTTTGCTCATAATACCCGTCTTCGCAACCCAAGGTGAAAGCATTAACAACTTCTTAAAAGGCGAGATTGACTTGAAACCCAAGTTGCATAAATTAAAAAAGATTGTGTTTTCGCTACTAGCCCTATTGATTATTATGTCTGTCGCAGGATACAGCACCGTTAAGGCCAGTGCCAAAGCAAGTGCTAAGTCTGAAAGCGCGGAGGGTTTCGCAGAAAAATATTTAAGGGCGACAAGCCTTCAACAATGGAATGAATTATACACCTATTTGCATCCAGATACCCAAGCCAAATATATGAAAGAACGCTTTATAGCAGATCGCAAACAATATGGCTCCCAGTTCACAACGTCAATCAAGGATTACAAGGCGGAGCCTGCTATTAAGGTCAGCACCTGGGTTGACTCGAAAGGAACTGGAATTGAGTACAAAGACGTTATGGTGGTACCCATTGCCTATAACTTTAAGGACGGAACGGCTGTCACAATTACTGTACACATAGCAAAGGCTCCCGATGGAACTTGGCGGTGGTTTTGGTCCCCTGCTGACGCTCAACTGATCGAACAGGGTCAAGTAGGTAAGCTTGGGCAATTTGAGTTTAAAGGGTTGTCTGTTGAGAGTGTAAAAGAAGAACCGACACCCGCTAAAACCATCTCCGACACCACCAGTCGCTTCGTGACTGTAAAACTCGGAGTCACGAACAAGAGGAAATCTCTAGCACAACTAAGGGATTTCGAATTCAGATTAACTGATCTAGATAAAGAAATGATCTATGATTTAAATTCTGATGTTTCTAGTAGTCTTAATATTGACGCTCAGAACCCCCCCGTTTATCTGTACTCTGATTTGGCTCCCAATCTGGAGAGCGAGCTAACTTTAATATTTGAAGTGCCTCAGCAAGCTAATTACGCCCTAGGGATTACCTACCAAAATGATCGTGTCATGTTAAAGTTTTAATAG
>DASRMG010000158.1:0-2318 GCA_035648035.1 Desulfosporosinus sp.
TAGCCAAAACAACTATGGTGGCTACCATAATTGTATAATGTAGGGAGGCCTAATTTCCAAATATCAGATAGTGCCTCAGCTTAGCTTTTAAAACTGGCTAAAAAAGTAAGTTGACTTATTAATTATTTTAATGTGCCTTATGCTCGAAAATTCTAGTAGTAACATCCCGTTCAAACTGATCAGTTACTTCCCTATTTATTGTAAAGTAATGTTTTTGGAGGCCGGTATAGTGTTCTAACTCTTCTGCAGATAATC
This sequence comes from Desulfosporosinus sp., assembly GCA_035648035.1. Classification (GTDB taxonomy): domain Bacteria; phylum Bacillota; class Desulfitobacteriia; order Desulfitobacteriales; family Desulfitobacteriaceae; genus Desulfosporosinus. The sequence continues at coordinate 256 of DASRMG010000158.1, forward strand.
CTTCATCTAACACACCTACAATTCTTCTGCGATCAGGATTGCAAATCCTTTTGTCCTTAAATTTTAAAAAGGTAATGGCGTCAATAGATCTCCAAATTTCCCCATTTCCAGCTATCCACTGCTCAAATAAATATACTACATCTTCTGAAGGAAAGAGTTGAGAAGGGTCATCCCCCTCTGTCAACTTCTTGGGGTCAAAAATATCGCCATTCAGGCTCTGGTCCATCTTGCCAATATCGTTAATAATTTGTGTTTTCGTTGTAAGGTGGTCTTCTAACACTATTTTTCCTGCACTATTTCTTTCAAAGGAGAAATTGTAGAAATAAGACCGTTGCTCAGAAACAACATGCCCTTTTAGTACCTCTCCCCTAACCATAAAATGCGATCCCGCTAAGGTAGATATGGCCATACAGGGCGAGATCCCCAACTTTGAAAAGGACGTTGGACCGCAGAGATGAAGTTTTTGTAACACTTCATCTCTCATACTATTTCCTAATTTATAGAGATCCTCTCCGTACGAATTTATATCTCTTTTCACACTTTCCTTAATATCACTTTCAATGTTTGGGATACTATTACCCGAACCAATAACTACGCAGGTATCTACTGGGATAGGTTCAATCATACACCCACGCCCAGGTACCACATCTATTCTAAATTGTACATTTTGCTTATTAACATCATCTATTAAAAAACCTAATGCCCCAGACCTGCCGTATCTATCAGACGGACATTCTTCACACTTCATTTGAAGCGCTTCACGAAATGGGCCATCTACCTTTAACACATTGTTAATGGTGACATTATTTATTATTTTTTCAACAACTGGTAAAAGAGCCTTCCACATATATACATCGCCAGCTAAGAATAATCCCATCCTTTTATCGGAATCCTGGAACTTAAATGAAGCGTCTAACTGCCTGTCAGGATTTTTGATTGTTACTCTAAAGTCATTTAGATAAATAGCCCTGTCATCTAAACGATAAGTAGCCACTATTGTCATTACTACAATTACCCTCCAAAAACTTGGGTTCCTCTTTTATTTACGAAATAGTTCGGTAATACAATCTCTGACTATTCCGGAAACTGTGTCCAAACAAAGTGTTTAAATGTTCGACCTATTAAAATTTTTAAATTAAACATCCCAGCATAGAACATTAGCACCCCTCAGTTTAGCAAGCAAATACGAGGAGATTCGAATAGACTTCACATCCCCAGATCAAGACTGTTCTATTCACTATAATTGAGTTCTAAAATACTTTCAACATTTTTCTTTCATTTCCTCCCAAGATAACAAGAATAATACAAATATCAGGCTGTCTAATAAATGATAATCCCGGTAATCGGCCAGAAGGTACCAGTGAACAAGTATATGAGCGGCTGTCACTCAGATGTAGCACGTCGATTTAATGAGTAGGGAACGCAAGAAATAATCTGCATCCCCCGCCTGATCACTGTCCAATCAGTTGTTATCTTCTGGACTAGCGCACGAATCGCTTGGCAAGGTATTGCTGGTTAGCATTGTTTATCAGAGACTCCAGAGATTTTTTCAATTTGCATAATTAACGTTAAGAATCGGTCAACATCTCTGCCAGATTGCTAATAGCCACGTTCTTAGCAAACGGCTCAACTACTGCGCGCAATGGCGTAATCACATTGTTTGTGTACGCTTGTCAGTGCAACAGCCGGAGCCCTTTAGTTGATTCAAGAATAGCTCATAAGGTCTCTCCGTCTCACAGATAGAATTTATCGTACTTACCTGGCTCCGTTTTGACTGACCGTGGTTTGTCCACCGGGTCCTTATTCCTCCTGCTTTTTCTTTGGCTTACGTGTTCAGCCTCGCGTGCCTTGACTTGATCGACGGACAGGATCCCAGCTTCTCTCCAATCGGTTAGTACAGCACGAAGGTATTTCACATTGCGAACATCTGCATCAAGGCAACATTTCAACGCTTCAATGACCACCGCTTCAGGATCCTCACTTCCGCTTGTTGAGAATTCATCACACCAGGCAACAATGGAGTCATCATCACCCTTAGGGATCATTCGTCCCCAGTTCTTTTC
>DASRMG010000159.1:0-6604 GCA_035648035.1 Desulfosporosinus sp.
TATTGTATCTAAGAAAGTTCTACGTATGACCTTTACAAATGCCTTAGGGGCTGGGGTAAGTTACTCAGTCATCAATCCTTTGGCAGATTTGACTGCAGCGGCCGTCCAAACCTTTATGGATCTGGCGATTGCGAAGAATCTTTTCACTTCCACCGGTGGTGATCTAGTGGCTATTAAGGATATAGCCATCGTCGATACGACTACTCAGGATTTATTTGATGTGGCGATAGCATAGAAGCGTGTTCGATAACCTGGGCAGGGGTACCGTTCACTTGAATTCTTCTATATAGAAGAGTTAACGAGAAGTGGAGAGGCGAATTTGCCTCTCCACTTCTCGTTATAATCACTTGTCGGAACTCAGCGCCATATTCACAAATAAAAGTGTCATGAAAGGAGAGATAGAAAGATGGAGGAGATGCTAAAACTTGTTGCTAACTTTGGTTTCCCGATCGTCGTGAGTGCTTATTTGTTGGTGCGAATTGAAGGGAAGCTAGGAGAACTTACAATTAGTATCACGGAACTAGCCAAGGCCATCGCCGTCATCAAGGCCTAATTCCGTGGTGGTCTACGTCAAACTGTATGCCTCAGCGAGCCCTGTCGGTCTCTACCGGATGAAGGGCTCTTTTGTTTAATATAAAATCAACAGAACAGGGGGGAGCTAATTGAAGAGGATTTACATTAGCCCAAGTGCTCAAGAGCATAACCTAGGCATAGGGACCTACGGGACAGAAGAAGGGGAAATGAACAAGGTCGCCGATGCCCTTATGCCCTTGCTGGCGACAGATGGCCGCTTTGAAGCAAAGAGAAATACACCTGATATGCACGTTTATCAAATGGCGAAGGATTCTAATAACTTTAAAGCGGATATTCATATTCCTATTCACAGTAACGCAGGCAGCGGAGTGGGAACAGAAGTCTACGCCTATGGCCCTAAAACGAACAGTGAACGTTTAGCGCAGGCGCTCTATAAACAGGTGGCGCCGCTTTCTCCGGGTGCTGACCGTGGCGTAAAGTATAATCGCTCGCTGGTTGAAGTAGGAGACAGTGTCTCCGCCACGTAGGCACTGATCGAGCTAGGCTTCCATGACAATGCTTTGGATGCAGAGTGGATCATGCGGAGCACAGCAGCTATAGCCAAGGCACTGTATCTTGGGATTTGTGATTATTATGGGTATGATTACCGTGCTTTGGCAGTAGGGGTATATGCTGTTGCACCTCCAGTTGTGCCGGTAAATGATCGCGATATATATCTGAGCGTTCGAGTGCTACTGTCAAAGTCGGAAGGATTAGTCAGGCAGATACAGACTATGGGGTATGCCTGCAAAGTCTTACCATTAGCTTAATTTGAATAGAATTGTTGTGAGTCTATTGGACGAGTAGGGTAACACAGTTACCACGCTCGTTATTTTGTTATTTTCTACAATTTTCTCCGCTACTGCACGCGCCAGGCTATGGTGCGCGGTTACTCTGCTCAATCCTTTGGCCAATTAATACTACAGAAAAAAGCGATTAAAAGGGACAGAGCTGCTAATTATCCTGCTTGAAATATACGAAAAAGTGCAGGCTCTTGTATTCTTATTCTGCATGTTGGCACTTCTATGGGCCACTGGACGGACCAGACAGCGCGGACGGGAATGTGCGGTCTGCCAGTGGCAAGCAGTTTAGTGGTACCCTTTTGTATATCCTTTATCACAGGTGGCGTATTTTTATTGGATTAGTTTTGTTATCTTAGAAGGGAATTAAAGAAGAACGTGGAAGTATTTAGAAATTGCTAATTTAAATACTACTCTTAATTTTGTAAGGCAAAGTATGAATGCTATATGGAGGTTATAAATACATAATGGCTAGAAATTATAAAATTATAGAAAAAGAAATAGCCGAAACAGGGTTCTTTTCAGAATATTTACCTCCCTGTTTAAAATTAGATCCAAAAGTATTTATGAAAGCTCCCTCTGAAAATTGCGATTTAATTGAAGCATATTGTTTTACGATGAGTCGGTATAACGGTAACGATGCTCGTCGTAGTATCTTTATTCCTGAAATAGGAGCATATATTGTTGTTCGCAATTATATCAGGCAAGAACACATTGTTAGGGATTTGGTTGAGTTTACTGAACGTGATGAAGCATCGTTCTCACCTATTTTAAGTAAAGATGATAGTATTATGCGGCATGAACAATCATACCGCGGAACCCAAGTACAATTAGATGAAATTTCTTCCGATTATATTGAGAACATCGCCAAAAAGATTGTTAAATCAGCTGGAGCCAAGAAAGTGTTAAAACTCGATATATCAAATTGTTTCTCCAGTTTCTATATGCATATGATTCCGGTAATTTTGTTGGGTGTGGAAGGAGCAGAACGTGACTACAATAAATGTTTAAAGGATTCTGGTGACCAAACAATTACCGATATCTACCGAAAATATCGCAAACTGGACGAAGTCCTTAGGCGCCAGAATTTAAATAGAACTAATGGGCTACTTTCTGGCCCATTAACATCTAAAATAATTGCTGAAGGGATTCTTACTCGTATCGACACAGAGCTTAAGGGGGAGGGCGTTAAGTTCTCTCGCTATGTCGATGATTATGAGATTTATCTATTTGATGATGACGAGAAGGCGATGATAAGCATTTTCACACGAGTGCTTAAACGGTATGGGTTCTCTCTTAATAACGAAAAGACGGAAGTGGTAGACTTTCCTTATTATGTAGCGGAAAATCTTGAAAAAATTTTCAAATATCTTATAAAAGAACAATCGGATAGCTCCGATTTGATGGAGTTATTTAATACATTTTTTCTTATGGAGAAAAATGGTACCAAGGGAGCAATAAGATATTTGCTTAAATCTTTAGAGAAAAAGCAGATAGAACCGACCGTTCCTTCTCTATATAAGGCCTACTTATTGACTATTATCGGAAATAATGAGCGCTCGTTAACGAAAGCATGTTCATTACTTATAGAAAATAAAGAAAGCCTCAGTTTAGATGAAAACGATGTTGCCATTATAAAGCGAATGTTAAATAACCACATTCATCTTGAGCATGACCTAGAAGAACTGTGGTTGTTATATTTGTTGATTGAAACAGGTAATGTTCAAATTGATGATCCAATCGTGAAGCAGGTTATAGATAGTAAAAATGAACTGGCACATATTATCCTTTTACGGAAAGGATTGTTGGGATCAGAAAAGATAGTCCAAATAAGCAATAATGCTATTTCTTGGCTTCTGCTTTACGAACTTTATGTTGCTAATCATATAACAGAGCAAGTGTTTATATCAAAACTACATCTGAATAAAAATTTGGAGATGTATCAATATCTTAAAAGAAATAACGTTCATTTCTGCATCTGAGTTCACATATGTCGGACAGCTGGTCGCCCATCTCCGAATTCCCGGTGACGTCAAACGTGTCATGGCAGGGAATCACGAATTCCTTCCTGCGTCGTTCATGCGCTGGCGGGGAATGAGACCGCATACCCCACCATTCGGAGATGGTGGAGTATGTTTCTGTGCGATTCTTTGGGTACAGCTGATTAGCGCGAACGGGGAATTAGACTGTGCTAATCAGCTAATCATCCTGCTCAAAATATGAGCGGCAGCACATTCCTTTTGGGTATGCGTTTGGATCCTGCCTGCTCGTGAATGCACTGTAAGAGGCTAAGGTACGCTGTTTTAGTTGCTCAATCTTTGGTCGCATAATACTGCAACAACAGAAACAGCGATTTAATAGGACAGAGCTACTTATCATTCTGCTGGAAAATAAGCGGCACCACAGTCCTCTCGTGCATGCGCGACTGGTCCTGGCCAGTTACCGCTCAGTTAGCTCCCCTCTATATCGGGGAGCTAACTGAGCTAAGCGCGCGGTTATCCTCCAGCTTGGAGTAAAGCACTTCATCAGGGGTCTTGGCCGCTTGGGCATGTGTCGCGACATCGTTCAATCCCAACGCCTGGCCACAACTACCTCATTTGTCAGTGCACCTGCCGGGCTAGTTAAACGGCCCAGCAAGCACGTCTTGGCCGGCCCGTGAGTTCGTACCGCGGGCCGGCCGTCTGCGACCGAATTTCCGCTCAAAGCTGGTCAGGCGTGGACAAAGCTAGGACTCGCTCAAGCTACTTATTCCCTTCTGCGTCGTTCGTTACGTAGCAAGCCCGCCTAGCCCCCCATGTTAAAAACATGCCGGGCCAGGTGTTGAAGTTGGGCCAGGAAGATGTCTTCCTAGGACGCACAAATTTCATGAAAGAGACAATATAGATGATTCGTAATGGGAGCCACAACGAGCATTGGCAGATGAATTTTTCAATCAAAACACGTCATGCGTCACTAATAAAAAGGCTTAAATCAGATCACCAAGCCTGATATAGGCGTTACTGACGTGCGGATGTTTCTTCAATTTGACACAAGGAAATAATAAAGGAAAATTATAACTTTCTGGCGAATGTGGCAGGAGGGTGATTTATACGAACATGTTCGCAGAAGGAGAGGTTGTTATGTCTAAGAAATAATACTTTTTATTTCTTTTTCTAGTTTTCAATATATTAATTTTCTTTGTCGGCTGTAACGCAAATACTGAAACGACTACCAAATCAATTGATTATTCTCAACAAGGAGAAAATTTTTCTAATGAGATAAAAGATTATATGGCTAATAATTTCGGTGTTAAGGGATTAGAAACTGATTGGTATGGTTTTATTGATAAATATGAAGTTAGGATGAAACCAGATGGCACAGAGAATACATATATTAATATCCGTTTAAATATTGGCAATTGGCGTGAATGGGATAATAAAACAAAGACATCAGTTTCTTATATAGCGGGTGCGGTTATGCTTTTTATCAATAGTAAAGTTAAAGGCGCGAGTTATTACGCTCATGAAGTTAGAGTAATAACAAAAGATAAAGAATGTATTATAAGCAAAGAAAATTCTTTAAGTTCTGATGCTTGGAAAAGTTTTAAGACTAATAATATTTAACATAATTTAGTCATTAAGAGTTTTCTTTGAATTCTAGTAAACTTGAATAGTACGATTTAGGTAAGTCAGTGATTATATTAATAAGGCGCTAGCAGCTGCGAGGGTGCCCTGCTTTATTTGCTCTATTTCTGGACCTTCAATACTGCAGCAAAAAAAGCAGCGAATAAAAGAACAGAGCTGCTAGTCATTGTGCGTTAATTATGAGCCGCAGCACAGTTCTCTGAGGTATGTAATGAGTCAAAGACCGTTCGCGCATGCGTCACAAGAACTCGACTGGCTGCACGTACGGGAAAGTGCGGCCAGTCCGTGTTGGTTTGGTCCGCAGACCGTCCAAGCACCAATTCCCGCTCACGCCGCTCATGCGTTGTCGGTTGAAAAGGTACCCTGTTTTATTTGCTAAATTGTGGGTTGTCTAATACTGCAGCAAACAAAGCAGCGATTAAAAAGGACAGAGCCGCCTAGTCATCTTGCTTGAATAATGAGCCGGCAGCACAGTCCTCTCGCGTATGCGTTGTTGGTCCTGGCCGGTTGCCGCTCAGTGGATCTCCCCTCGGTACCTCGGGAAGCTAACTAAGCTCAGCGCTCGGTTATGCTGCAATTGGGAGTGAAGCGCGCCGTCATCGGTCATGGACCGCTCGGGAGTGCGTTGCAGGTGGGTGCACCCTCATCGCCCGGCCAGCACTACTTCCTTCGTCGATGCGCCTGCCGAGCTTGTTCAGACGGTCAGAGTATACCTTGCTTTATTTGCCGCTTATTTTCTGATGACAGCTGCCATATAATTCCCTCAGTCATAGTTATGCTACCGATCGTTCATAGCTTCTACGGCCTTTTAGAAGTTGTGACAGCGATCGTTCTTATTTGTACATGTATATAATGAATCATAGGGTGCAAGGGGTGACGTGGGAGTAAGCACTAATCCTCTAATGAATTTTCATGAAACCTATGCCTAGTGCAGGTAGTTGTACTAGGCATTGTTCTCGTATACTGCATTTTGGCACTTTTTTGGGTCGCTAGACGGACCATGCCGCGCGGACGAAAAAGCGCGGCCTGCTAGCGGGTTCGGCCAACAGGCAGTTCAGTGGTACCCTTTTGTAAAGGCGTTATTAATGGTGGTGTAATATTATTGAAATAGTTTTGTTTTCTTGGAAGGAAATGAAGGAAAAACGTGGAAGTATTTAGAAGCAAATTATTTGGTGAGTAGGAAAACCGTCGACGTGTGAAGTCCTGATGTGTCTCATTGTGGTTGACAAAACGTAACTGATTGCCAAGCTGAGGAGTAATAATATACGAAGAAAGTCATGCTTCCATGCGAGAATTGTTGGGGATTGGTGTAGCCATTATATCTATACTGTGAAGTTGAGATATGAATTAAAAAGGACATTAGAGAGTGTAAACCTCCGGCCTGGTACACTAAAGCAGTCGTTTGCGAAGTTGATTTCCACTTAATTCTTCCTTCCATATATTAAGAGGTTGAGCATTCTGATGCATAATCTTACTTAAGTTTCGCACCCTCTAAATCGCTGCTTCTGTGATTTCCAGGTAGCCTAATGTGATTGTTGCCCTTTGATTATTAATGATTAACTAGCTTTTTCAAGGGTTTTTAGCTGATTAGTAAGAAAAGAATCCTCA
>DASRMG010000160.1:0-34175 GCA_035648035.1 Desulfosporosinus sp.
CTCTGACAACAATGATCATAACACGATGTTTAGCGATAGAGGTCTAACGTGTCAACTAATTAATCTGAACAATATGGTGTGAGTTATCAAAGAACGTTCGAGTTGGGTTTGAACCATCAACCCTAGCTCTATCTTACAAGGTGGTAGAAATATATACATGTCCCAGTTGGCTCTTTACATAAAATATAGGATCTGGGTGCTTCTCTAAATAAAGCTCTTTATACAAGTTTGTGGCAAACAATCTTCTTAAACCGTGTGGTGAAAATCTTTGATCAATAGGGACATTATACTTGTCCTGCTGTTTCCACATTCTAGACTGTGTAGTCTTCTTAGATAATCTCGCTCCTCTTTCACTCATAAATAAAGGAACTGTATCATGCATGCTAACTTTTTTATTAAAAAGAGGGTAGATTTTTTGAATATACCATTTTAATAAAGTAGCCAAAGAGTCTGATAAATCAACGATTCTATCTTTATCTCCTTTACCTCTTAAAATAATAATTTTCATATACTCAAAATCAATATTATTTACATTTAAATTTGATACTTCCTCAACCCTTAATCCAGCTTTCAGCATAATCTGTTCAGCCACTAAATGTCTGCCTATTAAGTATGACTTACGCTTGTTATTTGCTTTAATTGATTTTGCAAGCTCATCCCGTTCCCTCTGAAAGTAATAGTTAACAACTTCCTGATCGGGTAATTCCGGCAAATGATTTTCTTCCGGTGTGTATCTAGGAGTATTAAAGTAATCTATAGGGTTAATCACTGTTATGCCAAACTTCTCTTTAATTTGCCTCTTCTTTCTACTTGCAAGCCAATCGTATAAATTAGAAAGATGACAATTGTAGTTTTTAATTGTGCTTTTTGCTAAGTTTACTGATAAATGCTGAACAAATCTATCATAATCATCAGGCTCAACTTCCCAAACATATAACTCATTATCCTGCATCCAAGGCAAATAATTACTTAAGGCAGATTGAACGGTAGGTATAGTAGAATTTGAGAGTTTAATGGGTAGGATTTTTCTATAGTTGCTTATTAGGTCACTTTGGAATTGATTTTTAATATCATCTTCTGTCCTAATAATCTCTTGAGTCTTTATCAAACGAAAGTGCTGCATTACATCAATCTCCTAGCAGTATTTATTAACTTGAACAAAATAATATTTCGATCAAGTTAATAATACTATATCATTGCCACACGTAAGTGTGCAATACCCTAGGTTTGAAGTAACTTTATATTACATGAGTTAATTCGGGTATATTAAGGACAACGGTTATACTGTATTGACGTTATGTTATTCTGGATTATTAAGCGTATTTGTTTTGGGAGGTCAATTTGGTGTTAACAACATATTTAGAACCCTTGGCATCTACGAACTTTAAAATTGGCGAACCCTCGTTACTTGATTTGTTTAATATTAGGGGAATCCTTATGTTATCCAAAGGCAAGCCAATCACCTCGAATATTCAAGACCTTCTTCAAAGACGTCAGATTTATGCCTTGAAGTATGATTTAGACAAGTCCAACCCCCCCGACAGAACGTCTGAATTTTCTTCGTCAGAATACCAAAATATAGTAGGCTATGTCCGAGAAGTTTTTGATGATACTTGTATTATTAGTGTGGGATGGTTACCGAAAGCGTTTTCTGTCGTTGATAAGATGATCCACGAGTTAGAGGGAGTCAGTAAAGTTTATATAAATCTCAATGAATTTCGCAAATTCGATAATTACACTTATATACACTCTGTAAATGTTGCAATTTTAGCGACTCTCATTGGATTACAGATGGGCTTGAAGGGACAAACACTGAGGAATTTAACCCTAGGGGCCATGTTCCATGACATTGGCAAAAGTGGTATACCCTTTGAAATTCTTAACAAACCTTCAAATCTTACTAATTCCGAATTGGAGGTTATCAAAAAACATCCGGTTCTTGGGGAGGAAATGATTCGGAGAACCAATATATCGGGTGAGGTTCTCTCAATTATTCGACAACACCATGAACGTTGGAATGGGAAGGGTTACCCAGATGGTGTACGGCAAAGGGCGATTACACTAAGTGCTCAAATAGTTGCTATTGAAGATGTATTTGATGCGCTTGTTGGTGATCGCCCGTATCGAAAAGGGTTACCACCCTATCACGCTTTAGAGATAATTATTGCAGGATCAGGGGAAGAATTCAATAAACAGATTGTTGAAGAATTTATCCAGTGTTTAATACTCTATCCCCAAGGTTCTATCGTGACTTTAAATACAGGAGAAGTTGGAACCGTCATCGGGGTCCCCAAGGATTTCCCGAGCCGCCCACTCCTGAAACTCCTATTTGATAAGCAGGGTAATTACTTACATGACGATGAGATCTGCGATTTGTCACAACATTTAACGAAGTTTGTAAAGTCAGTCGATTTTAGGGCTGTTCCCTAGAAGGCTCAAGATGGAAATCATCTTGAGCCTTCTCTCACTGATATGAAAAGCCCTCCCAAGCACGTGTCCGTGTCTGGGAGGGCTTCATGAACGCTATGTTAGAGGTCCGATCAACTATACATCTCAGTTAGGAAGACCTTAACGTCTTCATTTTCAAGATATTCATCAAAGGTCATCGCGCGATCAAGGAGACCTTTGGGTGTGATTTCAATGATACGGTTAGCGATCGTTTGGACAAACTGGTGATCTTGCGATACGAATAATACGTTTCCATCAAGGTTCGTTAAGGAATTATTGATAGCGGTAATTGATTCCATATCCAAATGGTTGGTGGGTTCATCTAAGATTTGTACGTTTGCCCCGGTGAGCATCATTCGGGAAAGCATGCAACGGACTTTTTCTCCACCAGAGAGAACGCTTGCTTGTTTCAAGGATTCTTCTCCGGAGAAAAGCATTCTCCCTAAGAAACCACGGACGAACGACTCATCGGGATCTTTGGAATATTGTCTCAGCCAGTCAACTACGTTTAATTTAGTATCAAAATAGGAGGAGCTATCCAATGGAAGATAGGCTTGTGTCGTGGTAATTCCCCAGCTGAATTCTCCTGCATCTGGAATAATTTCTCCCATCAAAACTTTGAATAAGGTTGTTTTAGCATTGCCGTCGGGACCTACGAAGGCTATCTTATCTCCTTTATTTACAAGAAAAGAGATGTTGTCCAGTACTTTTACGCCATCAACGATGACCGTTAAGTCTTTGACTTCTAAGATATTGTTGCCGGCTTCTCGGTCTGGGATGAAAGCAATATAAGGGTATTTACGAGACGATGGCTTGATGTCTTCTAAGGTCAACTTATCTAACTGCTTCTTACGGGAGGTTGCTTGCTTGGCTTTAGAAGCATTGGAGCTAAACCTTTGAATAAACCTTTGAAGGTCTTCTATCTTATCTTCTTTTTTCCTATTTGATTCTCTCATTAGCCGCAGAGCTAATTGGCTGGATTCATACCAAAAATCGTAGTTTCCAACGAATAATTGGATCTTACCGAAATCGATGTCAGCAATGTGCGTGCATACTTTGTTCAAAAAGTGCCGGTCATGAGAGACAACAATGACTGTGTTTTCATAATTATACAGAAAGTTTTCCAGCCAGGATATGGACTGCAAGTCCAAGTGGTTGGTAGGTTCATCGAGTAGGAGGATATTCGGGTTACCAAATAAGGCTTGAGCCAGAAGTACTCGAACTTTTTCATTCCCGCTAAGGGCTTTCATCTTACTACTTTGAAGCTCCTTGCCAATTCCTAAGCCCATTAACAATTCTGAGGCTTCAGCTTCTGCTTGCCAACCATTGAGTTCGGCAAAATCTCCCTCTAGTATGGCCGCGTTAATTCCGTCCTCTTCCGAAAAGTCCGGTTTTGCATAGAGCGCGTCCTTCGCTTCCATAATTTCAAATAGTTTGGAGTGCCCCATCATAACGGTGGTTAACACTTCAGACTCTTCAAATTCAAAATGATCTTGTCTTAAAACGCCAATTCGCTCGCCAGTCGTTAGATTGACCTGACCACTGGTAGAGTCTACATCACCAGATAGTATTTGTAAAAACGTCGATTTTCCGGCGCCATTTGCCCCAATTAAACCGTAACAGTTTCCTGGAAGGAATTTAACATTAACATCTTCAAATAATGCTCTTTTACCGAATCTTAAGGTGATACCACTGGTACTAATCATTTTTAATCGTCCCTTTATCCCATATATTTTTATCCTAAGAGTACCATCATATCACTTTACCGAGAGAAGTTATAGTGCTAAAATTGCCTTATAGGCAACTTAGTGGATAGAATCATTGCTTGATTCTTCTAAGATTGATCTCAAGATTAAGATACCTGACATAGTTTTAGGAAAGCCTGCGCTGGGAGCTACCAAGAGAATAGCGTGCTCAATTTCTTCCTTAGTACACCCGCTATTTAAGGCTTTTAGAATGTGCGTTTTTAAGGCGTGATGGTATTGGCACTCTGTCGACAGTGCTACTTTAATCAGCCAGCAGGTCTTTTGATCTAAAGGTCCACCTTCCTTATGGACCAATTGACCGTATTTCTCGTATGCCTTATAAATACTCGCGTGGTGTTCCGTGAAATACTTTAAGTTAACCTCTGTACTGTCAATATTGTCAATATTGTCAAAATAATCATCCATAATAGAACTCCTTTATGTCGTTTTAGTTAAATCATTCCCAACGCGAGTGATTATTATGCACAAAACAACGTGTTGCAGAAAATGAAGGACTTATATCCATAGAATAATTAGGGGAGATGGTTACGCTGAAAATGGAAATAGAGTTAAGCAAAGACGTTCGATCGGTTCTTATGGAACATTTAAAAAGATATTATTGGAACGATCGAAGTGAAGAACTAAATAATTTAGGGGCTGAGCTACTACTCGATTTTATTGTCAATGAAATCGGACCCTATATTTATAATAAAGGGGTAGAATACGCTTATGATTACATGAATGAAAGAACTGAAGATTTGCTGGGGCTTCAGAAACGCTTAAGGTAGAGGGTGAGGATAATGATGAATCTGTTAAGTTCGTTTTTACCCATCATTGATGAGAGATCAAGCATACTGATTCTTGGGTCCATGCCGGGGGTGGAATCCTTGAGATTACAACAATATTATGGTCATCCCAGGAATCAATTTTGGAAAATACTCTTTGAACTTTTTGATACTGAAATCAGTCAGGAGTACGAGGGTAAGATAGCCTTTATCAAGGCTAAGAAGATAGCGCTATGGGATGTCATTGGAAATTGTTATCGGGAAGGTAGTCTGGATTCTAATATTCGGGAAGAGAAAGTGAACGACTTTGGGGCTCTGTTTAAGGTATACCCTAACATAAAAACAGTTCTCTTCAATGGCGGTAAAGCGTATGACACCTATAAAAAGTGGATTGGCTTTGAGGCGTCATCAAAGATAACGTTCCATAAGATTACCTCCTCTAGCCCTGCGAACACTAAGAAGTATGCAGAGAAGTTGTCGGAATGGAGCGTCATAAGTGATCTCTTAAAGGATTAGTGGCGTAATTAAAGTAAGAGGCTTTCACACATTTCTGCGTGTGAAAGCCTCTTACTTTAATTTATATTGATCTTAATTAAGAAAACTCACTTTCATCGATGAGTCTCTTTACATGATCTAAAGAGTTCTACATAAGTTCTAGATAAGTAGGACATTAAATGAACAAGTCTTCTATATAAACTATACATATGAGATTGAACAACAATCAAGTAGGATGTTAATGGGGAGAGGGTACGAGTCTATGAAAACGCTTAATTATGTTAAACTATCCTTGGATATTTCAATGGTCCTTGTTTTTGCCTTGCTTTTTAATACGAGGGTTTTTTCAGGATTGGTATTCCACGAAATCGCCGGATTGGCTTTGGGAGGAGTCTTTATCATTCACCTGGTGTTGAATGGGAGATGGATTAAAAAGGTTACGGTAAACCTATTAAGTCAGAAAATTTCTTTACATATTAAAATAGGTTACCTAGTGGATGTACTTCTATTACTAGCGGATGGGTTTCATACTAGTCAGTGGCGTTATGATTTCTAAGACTATTTTGGTCGGCGTTTTTAAAGCGAGTAATGTTCAGGTGTTTCAAAGTCTCCATATTGCAGTATCCTACGTTTCGCTGTTATTGATAGGAATTCATGTCGGACTTAATTGGTGTTGGGTCATGAATAGATTCAAACAAGTTGTTGGGTTCAGTGGGAAAAGTAGAGTGTTCGGTAAACTGGGTATTGTTGTGGTTGTTTTAGTGCTTTGTTTCGGTTGTTATACAATTTATTCAGAAAATTACCTTTCAAAGGTGAGTATGGTACAAGGTAATGTGAGGGGAACTCAAGGTGCCGGTGGACTTAGAGAAGGAGTCAATCGTCCTACAAAAGGCGGTGGAGATGCCAGGGGGCAGTTCTTAGGAGGCACAAATGGCGAAAGAGCTTTTGCAGGAGGACATGGTGGTAATGGAAGTGCCAACGTTTTCACCGTGTTGATTACCCATCTTGGAATTATTTCAGCCTTTTCTGTGATGACCTTCTACGTGCTAAAGCTTGGAAATAGGAAAAAGAGTGGTATCAGTATTACCTAGGTAAAAGGTTCCCAATGTATTATTGGGAACCTTTTACCTCCTCATGGCCCTCAAGCCAATCAACAAACTGTCTTGCAGTCCTTGCAGATCGACCATTATATGAAAGTTCCCACTGCAAGGCTTCGCGGTGCAAGCGCTCTGTGTCGATTTCCAAATGTCTATTGGCGGCAATCCCATCGACTATTTTTAGATATTGGTTTTGATCAGGTGAGGAGAAGACCACACTGATGCCAAACCGGTCGGCGAGCGAGAGTTTTTCCTGCATGGTGTCCCCGGCATGGACTTCTTCATCATGGTTGCCTGATTGCAAGCCCGCTCTCTCACTGAAATATTCCTTGACGAGATGTCTGCGGTTGGAGGTGGCATAGATGACAATATTGGGCGTTTTACATTCAACCCCACCGTCAAGGACGGCCTTCAACGACGTGAAGTTTTCCTCATTATCTCCAAACACCAGATCATCCACAAAAATGATGAATTTTTGTGGTCTAGCTTTTAAATGCCTAATAATTAAAGGGAAGTCGGCAAGATAGGCCTTGGGAACTTCTAGCATCCGAAGTCCATAGCTATGATATTCATTGAGTATGGCTTTGACGGTCGAGGATTTCCCCGTTCCCCGGTCTCCGTAGAGAAGGACATTGTTAGAGGGACTGCCCTCTAAAAACTGAAGAGTATTTTCAATGACTTTTGAACGAACGTTCTGATAGTCCACTAGTTCGTTTAAAGTGATATCATCTGGACTATCTATTCCTTTTAGGCTGCCCTGGCCATTCTTTTTCTCCCATACAAAGGCAATATAACGAGCATAAATACCACAACCGTAGGTTTTGTGGAAGGCTCTAAGATCGTCTAGACACTCATCCCAATGCTGGCAGGTGGTAAACCGAGCCTTCATTCGTTGTATATGATCAAGGCTAGAAGTAGTCTCACTTTCCAAGAGCCAATTGGGCATTCCTTCTATGATAGGAAGGTTGCCTTGGCTTTCAAACAACTTAGCGATCTCAGCTTTAAGGTTTGACGGATCAAGTTTTGCAACGAGTTGAAGACCTTTCAAATCATGGCAAACCGCTTTATCAAGCGCGCAATCAGAGTCACGACACTCCACCGTTTGCAGCTTGAAGGAAAATGGATTTTCATCAAACACTATTTTGTCTATGATATAGTCTTTTAAGCAGAGGGTAGAGCTTTTAGCGAGCTGAAAATAAAAGTCGTTATATAAATTGACGACCTTTCGTAGCGAGGTGTCGCCCTTATCTAGACAAATGAGCAGTGCTTTCAGCCTGCTTAGCACCTTGTCCTTTAGAAGGCCCCTGTAAATAGAAAGCGAATCGAGGGCCAGTAACGTGGTAGTTAACTTGTTTCGTCTCATTAAAATTCCTCCAATACCTAAGTATAAGTATAGCATCCAAAAAATCATTAGCAAAGATTGAAATAAGAGAAGGCTTTTAGGATTGCGAGGTAGAATAAAGATGTAGTAAGCTGGAAATATTTTGTAAAAGAAAATTGGCGGGGGGATGACCATTTGAAAGGGTCAAAAGAACAGTATGAAAAACGAAAGACGTATTACGCGCGAAGGTTAGGAAAACTGAATCACACAATTAATCAATTAAGTAATATAAGACTAGCCTTGGTCCTTGCAGGCTGTGCGTTGGGAATATTTATTTATATGACCCAAAGCTCTTTTTTTGGCGCTGGTATTCTTCTCTTAACCTTGGTCTCATTTGTTGTGCTCGTCTTCTGGCATCAGAAATTTAGAGCGAAGCAGAACGATATCCAGGCACTTTACAACATCAATGACCAAGCCTTGAAGCGATTAGCAGGAGAATGGAAAGATTTTTCCGATACAGGTGAAGACTTTAAAGACCCTGCTCACCCATATTCAGAAGATCTCGATTTGTTTGGATCCAGTTCACTGTTCCAGTGGATTAATAGTGCTAAGACCTATAGGGGAAGGGCAAAACTGAAAGAGTGGTTGACCCAACCGCCAGTAAACGGAGCTATTATTGAACAAAAACAAGAAGCCATCAAGGAATTGGCAGTAAATCTTGCTTGGAGACATCGGTTTATAGCGGAGGCTGGGAAGACAAAACGTTCGTTGAATTCACCAACCCGGCTTATAGAATGGGCAAAGACTTACGACCCTGTCTATTTAAGTACTAGGACGGTCATTCTAGCCAGAGCGATTCCTCTGATTACGCTGACCTTTTTATTGTTATATTTTCTGACAGATAGGGTATCTTATTGGTTTCCGCTAGTGGGTTTTTTAGTGCAAACGATCATCCTCTTCTTGGGTAAGCAAAGGGGCAAAGCGCTGGAAGCAGTTTATGTCTATAAGGATGCCCTTAAAATATATGAAAAAATGTTGGAACGGTTTGAAACGAGGACCTTCAAAGCGGGTTACCTGCAAGACCTAAAAAAAGGGTTATATGACCGCGATGGTAAGGCAGCTTACCAACAAATAAGAAAACTATCAGGTTTGGCGGAGCTCATTTCCAATCGGGGCAATTCGATGTTTTTAGTTATTAACATTTTTACTCTTTGGGATATTCAGTGCATGATTGGCTTAGAATCTTGGAAAGAGAAATCTGGCAGTTCTCTGGGACGTTGGGTGGATACACTCGCTGAACTGGAGGGATTAGCGAGCCTGGCCATTGTTCACTTCGATCACCAGGCGTGGACATTCCCGGAATTTGTTTCTGAAGATACCGGGTTAGTTGCGTCCAATATGGGGCACCCGCTTTTGGCGAATTCAACGAGTAATGATTTATCCATCGAAAAGCACTCCGGTATTTTATTAATTACAGGTTCAAACATGTCAGGAAAGAGCACCTTGCTCCGCACGGCAGGCATCAATTTAGTATTGGGTTATGCAGGGGCGCCAGTGTGTGCGAGGAGTTTTAGGTGTTCAAGAATGCAAATTTATAGCTGTATGCGTGTCAGTGATAATCTTGGGGAAAATATCTCTTCATTTTACGCAGAATTACTGCGCATTAAACAGATCGTCATGGCAACAAAGACAGACAGTCATATATTCTTCCTCTTGGATGAAATATTCAAGGGTACAAATTCACAAGATCGGCATGCTGGAGCTAAAGTCCTGATCCGACAATTGGGCAAGGCTGGGGCTATGGGAATGGTCTCAACGCATGATTTGGAACTTGGGGATCTAGAACGTGAAAGTGAACGAAAAATCAGAAACTATCATTTTAGAGAGTTTTATAAAAACGATGAGATCCATTTTGACTACAAACTTAGACCCGGGATTTCAACCACCCGAAATGCCATGTATCTGATTAAGATGGCGGGAATTGATGTGGATGAAACGTTCTAGTCCAGAGCTAATATCGTGTAATTTTATTGTCTGAGATGCTTGAATGAGGGATCATTTTACCTTATAATTAGAAGCTAGAGATTCAAGATAGTCAATTAGCAACGGCAAATATTTTGGGTGAACACAAATTAGCATGGGGGTCTACATAGTAGATTGGTATAGTTTTGAATAGTATCTTTACCTTTTAGTTTTTGCTCTCTCCATAGCTTGTGGAGAGGGCGTTTTCTTTGAAGATTTCGTTCAGTGGAGAGGATGGGTTCGATGATTATTGTCAGTGCGTGTTTGCTAGGACTCAATGCGAAATATGACGGGCAGTCGAATGCTCATGCTTTGATTCAGAAATACAGTTCTGCGGGGAAGTTTATCCCCGTTTGTCCAGAACAGCTAGGTGGCTTGCCAACTCCACGTTTCCCGGTGGAACTTATGGGAGGGAATGGGCAGGATGTATTACTTGGAAGGTTTGGTGCGCAGGGGCAGAGTGGAGAAGTCGTGACCTCTCAATTTATTAAAGGCGCAACTGAGGTATTGAAAATTGTTAGGATGGGTAAAGTAACTGCGGCAATTCTTAAAGAACGAAGTCCTTCCTGCGGCGTGAATCATATTTATGACGGAAGTTTTACACATCGTGTAATGGCTGGGCAGGGCGTGACGGCGGCCCTATTAAAAGAAGCGAACATCCCTAGTTATTCAGAAGAAGGACTCACGGAAGAACGGTTAGTAAGGTTGTTAAGCGATGACGATGGCAGCAACGTCTAATTCACTAGTTCATTTTCAGTTCATAAAGCACTGGTAGTATATAAATTATTGGAGAGGACATAAAAAACTCTCAGATGGACTATATAGGAGGTAGCCATAACAAGCATCATTACAAGTACATGGACGCTATTACAAAAAACTTATTTCGTCAAATCTTTAATAAAGCATATGCAATGATATTTTATACACTGACCGTGTAAAATATAGTCAATTCTTCAATTCTTTTAACATTGTTATGTTACAAAACAAATGGGAGGCAATTCATGAAAAAGAAACTAATTATTGGGGTATTACTTGTAGCCGTCATCGGCACTGTTGCCGGAATTCAATATAATTTAAGAAATAAGCAAGAAGTTACAACGGTTAAAACCTCAAGTGTTGCCATGGGCGACGTAAACATGTTCTTAGCTACCACTGGCTCGATAGAATCCAAAAATGTAAAAGAGTACTCGGTCTCCGCAACCACTCAGATTGCAACAATAAATGTTAAGGTAGGGGATAACGTTAAAAAGGGAGATGTCCTTTTAACGTATGAAACAGCTGATCTGAATTCCCAAGTAAAGACGGCACAATTAAATTATAACAATTCGATATCTCAAAAAAAAGACGCAGTGAATAAAAATAACGATGCAAATAATACGATCGATGATACCGCTGATATTCCCGCAAATGCTTCAACCATTAACTCAGCGAAGGCCAGTCTGTTATCGAATGAAAGACTAAAGCAGCTTGACAATGCTATGGCATTAGCAAAAACAAATCTTGATTCTGCAAAAAATAAATTGGCCCAGAACTCATCTATTTCTTCAGATCTAGATGGAGTCGTCACAGCAGTCAGTGTGGTGAGCGGGCAAACTGGTAGCCAAGGAAAGGCTATTGTTGTCCAGGATATCACTAGCTTAAAGGCCGTTGTTAAGGTTGGGAAATACGATGCTGCAAAAGTAGCTGTTGGACAAGAATCTACCATTAAGAGCAACGGCAAGGTTTATAAGGCAAAGGTTTCAAACATTTATCCGACGGCAACGGTCAGTACTGCAGCAACAGGAGGAGATACAACTTTAACCGTAGAGCTTGATATTTTGGAGGCAGATGCACTGTTAAAAGTAAACTTTGACGCAGACGTTGATATATTACTGAATCAAGCGCTCAATGTGCTGAAAGTCCCTGCGGAAACAATTTTAACGAACAAAGATGGCACAACTTACTTGTTTGTGGTCCAAAATGGTCAGGCGCTTCAAAAGACTGTGAAATTAGGTGTCCGGTCAGATGCAGATGCGCAAATTGTTACAGGCGTAAAAGTTGATGACATTGTGATATTAAATCCAGGCACCACCGTTACAAATGCAGTAATGGTTACAGTTGATGCAGCATAGGAGGTAAATCATGATTGAAGTAAAGGATGTCTTAAGAAAGTACTCAACTGGAGATATTGACCTTATTGCGCTAAACTCAGTAAGCCTTAAAATCGAAAAAGGCGAATTCATTGCAATCATGGGACCTTCAGGTTCGGGAAAAACAACCTTTATGAATCTTATAGGCTGTTTGGACAGAATGGATGGCGGGACATATTTGCTCAACGGGCAGGATGTTTCCAATCTTGAAGATAATCAACTTGCCCACATAAGAAATAAAGAGATAGGCTTTGTATTCCAAGCCTTTAATCTACTCCCCAGGATCTCAGTCCTTAAAAATGTTGAACTTCCCATGGTTTATGGAGGCGTGCCCCCCAAGGAAAGAAGAGAGAGGGCACTTTCCGCTCTTGATAAGGTAGGTCTTTCGGATCGAGTGAACCACAGACCCAATGAAATATCTGGCGGACAAAAGCAACGAGTTGCGATTGCAAGAGCGATTGTTAACAATCCTGCAGTGATTATGGCAGACGAACCAACAGGTAACCTAGATACCAAATCATCGGTCGACATTATGAGGATTTTTCAAAACCTCAACAATGAGGGCGCAACGGTTGTTATGGTTACCCATGAAGATAATATTGCACAATCTGCCAAAAGGGTCGTAAAGTTCCTTGATGGAGAAATCATTGATGATCATGTCGTTGAGGGAAGAAAAATATTCTAGAGAAGGCTTCATCCATGTAAGATTTCGCAGTAAAATGGAGGACAGTTATGAACTTTTTAGAGAATTTTAAAATGGCCGTTTCCAGTATTCTCTCCAATAAAATGAGAACTTTTCTCACCATGCTGGGAATTATCATAGGCATAAGTTCTGTCATTACTATTATTTCTCTTGGTAATGGCGGACAAAATTATATTACGGATGAATTTGCAAAAATGGGCGCTAATACAGTCACGCTCAGTGTCGATCCAACAAAAATAGAACAGAGTAGTGATTATTTCACACTGAAGGACGCCAAGGAAATAAAAAGTAGAGTTGAGACAGTTAAGTACGTTTCCCCAACGATCTCCAAAAAGGGAACGGCAAGAACTGATACTAAAACTAAAACAGCCAATATTTCTGGCGTTAATTCGGATTATGCATTGATCACTAATGTGGAAATTGTTTATGGAAGATTTCTTAATGAAAGAGAAGTTGAAGAAGGTAAAGCGGTTGTTGTCATAGATCAAACCTCAGCTAAATCATTATTTGGAACGGATGATGCTGTAGGGAAATCCTTTAAATTAGGACCGGTAGCTTCTAGTAAAAGTGCTATTGTTGTGGGTGTTTCCAAGGCAAGCAGCATGTTTAGCGGTGGCGGTGAGCGCGGTGGGCCACCTGACAGGGATGCTGATAATACACCAGCGTTACTAACAATACCCATTACCTTCCTGCAAACGTTATATCCATCAGATTCCAATATTTCCACGCTGAGTGTCACCTCCATTACACAGGAAACCGCAGTGCAGGCTGGAAATGAGGCCTTGAATATTGTTCAGGGTAGACATAACAACAAAACGACAGATCTCTATAAGGCGAGCAATTCAGCGAGTATGTTGGAAACAATTAATACAGTATTAGGTACTTTTACAACATTTATTGGCGCTGTTGCAGCTATATCCCTTTTAGTTGGAGGGATTGGCGTGATGAATATCATGTTAGTGTCTGTGACTGAAAGAACTCAAGAAATTGGGATTAGAAAGGCCATTGGGGCTACCACCAATGCTATATTAGTCCAGTTTCTAACCGAATCCGTTATTTTATCGGTGCTCGGTGGACTCATCGGAATGACGCTGGGTATACTTTCAGCGCAAATAATCGGTTCTTTTATAAGTATTACGCCCAGTGTTTCACTGGCGGTTGTGTTAGAAACAATTTTATTCTCGTCTGCAGTGGGAATTTTCTTTGGAATCTATCCTGCACGGAAAGCTGCAAGATTAAATCCAATCGATGCGCTGCGCTATGAATAGTTGATTCGGCGGTTATCCTTAGTCTAAACTTTGACCTTTCTGAACATACTTATGTTTTGAAAGGTCAAAGTCTTTTTTGCGTTTGTAGTATTAGGAAGAATAAGATGAGGAAAACGAAACGCACTCCATACTATACAAAGGTTGGTCTAGAGCATCGGTTAACGATTTGAAGTCGTTATATTAATCAGGTATAATAGTAAATTAGGAATTGATTAAACCCTCATTGGGACATCTTGAGGAGGATTAATATGCAAACGGTAACAGTTAAGGAAATTTACAGAGAGACGGACCGGTTTCTCAATCAGACCGTTGAATTATCTGGATGGGTGCGCACGGTACGCTCGTCCAAAGCGTTTGGTTTTATCGAAATTAATGATGGAAGTTTTTTCGATAACATACAAGTGGTTTTTGAGGAGAGTCTTCCCAACTTTGCGGAGATTGGGAAGCTCACGATTAGTTCGGGTCTGCGTATTCAAGGAACCCTCGTTGCATCACCTGGAGCGAAGCAACCCTTTGAATTAAAAGCGGAGCTCATCGAGGTTCTCTCACTTTCTGCAGCTGATTATCCCCTTCAAAAGAAACGGCATACGTTTGAATATTTACGTACAATTGCCCATTTGCGTCCCAGAACCAATACGTTTGCTGCAGTGTTTCGTGTGCGTTCCGTGGTGGCGTATGCCATTCATAAGTTCTTTCAGGAAAAAGGTTATGTCTATGCACAAACTCCAATTATTACAGGAAGTGATGCTGAGGGTGCAGGGGAAATGTTTAGGGTGACAGCACTAGATATGGCTCAACCTCCGCAGGACGAAGTCGGTAACGTTGATTTCTCCAAGGACTTCTTTGGTCGTGCTGCGAGTCTGACGGTGAGTGGTCAGCTCAATGCTGAGGCGTACTGTATGGCCTTTCGCAACGTTTATACGTTTGGTCCCACGTTTCGTGCGGAGAATTCTAATACAACGAGACATGCTGCAGAGTTTTGGATGATCGAACCGGAAATAGCGTTTGCTGATCTTCAAGACGATATGAACCTAGCTGAAGAGATGATGAAATTTATTATTCAGTATGCTATGGACAACGCTCCTGAAGAAATGACGTTTTTTAATAAATTCGTCGATAAAACCTTATTTGATCGGTTAGAAAATATTTTGAAATCGGAATTTGGTCATATTACCTACACCGAAGCCGTAGAACTTCTTGAGAAGGAAAATGCTCACTTTGAGTTTCCTGTTCATTGGGGCACGGATCTTCAAACCGAGCATGAGCGTTACTTAACTGAAAAAGTTTTTAAGAAGCCGGTCTTTGTCTCAGATTACCCAAAGGAGATTAAAGCATTCTATATGCGACTTAATGACGATCATAAGACCGTGGCAGCGATGGATCTTCTGGTTCCTGGGATTGGAGAAATTATTGGAGGAAGCCAACGGGAAGAACGTCTCGAAGTACTGCAAAAACGAATGGCGGAATCGGGGCTGAACGAGGAGGATTACGGATGGTATCTTGATCTAAGAAAGTACGGCGGCGTAAAACATGCTGGGTACGGACTTGGTTTTGAACGCGTTATTATGTATATGACAGGAATGTCAAATATCCGTGATGTCATCTCTTTCCCTCGAACCACAAATTCGTGTGAATTTTAAAGATTTCGTTCGGTAGAACACCAATAACATTAGAGCGGCCTAGGCTACTCTAATGTTATTTGCCATAAACAAAGCCAGCCATAAATATATATTATTACAGCGATAAGTGCAGGTATGATATAATATGTACAAACTGTGAGGTGAAGTGGTTAATGTATCGGTTAGATGATTTGAATCCAGTGCAACGTGAAGCGGCTGAGCATAAAGAAGGGCCACTTCTAATTCTTGCTGGGGCTGGATCGGGGAAGACTCGTGTGCTCACTTATAGAATTGCTCATTTAATTGCTCAGGGGATAGAACCTAGTTCGATCTTAGCAATTACATTTACGAATAAAGCAGCCAAGGAAATGCGTGAGCGTGTGGGAACACTGGTAGGTAGTGAGGGCTATGGGTTATGGGTTACCACGTTTCACTCAGCCTGTGTACGTATTCTGAGACGTGAAATTGATACTATGCCAGGCTATAGTAAAAATTTTGTTATCTATGATTCAGGCGACCAACAGTCTTTGTTGAAAGCCTGCTTAAAGGAATACAATTATGATGATAAGAAATTCCCAGTACGGGCTGTTGCGTCGGTCATCAGCGATGCCAAAAACAATCTGTTAGATCCAGAGGAATTTTTCCATAAAGCAACGGATTACTTTCAGCAGAAAGTTGTTGATATCTATAAATCATACCAGAAGAGGCTAAAGAGCAACAATGCGCTAGACTTTGATGATATTATCATGCTTACGGTGCGGCTTTTTCAGCAAAGTCCAGAAGTATTTCGCTTCTATCAAGATAAATTCCGTTACATAATGGTGGATGAGTATCAAGATACAAATCATGCCCAATATATGATGATTAAACTTCTGGCTAGTGAGTATCGTAATCTCTGCGTGGTTGGGGATGATGATCAGTCAGTCTATGGATGGAGGGGCGCGGATATCCAGAATATTTTGGATTTCGAGCGTGATTATCCTGAGACAAAGGTGATTAAGCTTGAACAAAATTATCGTTCAACTAAAACCATTTTAGAGGCTGCTAACGCTGTGGTGAGAAATAACGAAACACGTAAAGAGAAGTCGCTTTGGACCGAAAATGTCGAGGGACAAGCTCTAGTGTGTTATGTAGGCACGGATGAACGGGATGAGGCTGGGTACGTCGTGGAGCGCATGAAACGTTTACATGAGCTTGAAGGGCGGCCGTATAATGAGTTTGCTGTTCTTTACCGGACGAATGCTCAGTCACGGGCGCTTGAGGAACGTTTAATGAAGGCGGCTACGCCCTATCGCGTTTTCTCAGGGCTGAAATTCTATCAGCGCATGGAAATCAAAGATATTCTAGCGTATTTGAGGGTAATATATAATCCCGCGGATCAAGTGAATTTTACTCGTGTCTTGGGTGTGCCTAAGCGTGGACTTGGAAATAGTGCATTGGAAAAAATCTTGGAGTATGCAGAAGAACAGGGAATGCCGGTACTGGAAGCAATCATGGAGGCGGAGTACATTCCCGAGTTACCAACCCGAGCTAAGAAACCGTTGATCGGTTTTGCGCATTTAATGCAAGAGCTAGTGGCGTATTCTAAAGAAGCGCCCGTGACAAATTTGGTGGAAGCCATATTAAGCAAGACGGGGTACAAAGCACTTCTTCAGGCAGAAGATACACCGGAAGCGGAGACTCGTCTGGAAAATTTGGGAGAGTTTCTGTCTGTTACGGCAGAGTATGATGCTAAAGCGGCTCAGGCTGCTCAAAATGCGATGAATGATGGGATACCCGAGGAGGAAATTACCCTCGGATTAGGGGGTTTCTTAGAACAAGTTTCCTTAGTCGCAGATATAGATAACCTGGACGAAGCGGAAGAGGCTGTGGCGTTAATGACTATGCACAGTGCGAAGGGATTGGAGTTTCCGGTGGTGTTTGTCGTAGGTATGGAGGACGGCATTTTTCCCAGTAATCGTTCGCTCGTGGACCCGACTGAATTGGAGGAAGAACGACGACTCTGCTATGTTGCGATCACGCGAGCAAGGGAGAAACTCTATCTATGTAATGCTGAAACGCGAATGCTATACGGCAAAACGCAGTACAACCAGCCCTCACGTTTCTTAGCAGAGATCCCAGCAACGTTAAGGACCGATGTTGACCCTCTAGATCCACCAAAACGTCGACCGAACACTAAGTCTAAATCGACTTGGAATAGAGAGGCTACTACACAGCCCAAGGCTCCCTTGGGTTCAGGGCCTTGGGAAAAAAGTTTGGGAAGTAAATTGGTTATTAAAGGAGGTGAGGCGCATCATGTTGGAGACAAAGTGGAACATGCTACCTTCGGTCGAGGAATTATTTTCTCAATTAAGGGAGACGGCGACCAGGCTGAGCTGACCATTGTTTTCGACGGTGAGATAAAAAAATTCATTGCAGAATATGCCCATTTGACGAAGCTCTAACATTTTTAACCCATTAACATTTAGAAAATTTCGTAAAAAAGAAAGGTTTAGGTGTCACTATATGTCAGAAAAAATTTATATCGTTGGTCATAAAAGCCCGGATACAGATTCAGTTTGTTCAGCCATTGCTCTAGCTAATTTAAAGAAACTAACAGGGACTGAAAATGTTGTTCCTTGCTCAGCAGGAAAACTCAATAAAGAGACTGAATTTGTACTTAATTATTTCGGAGTTGCAGTTCCTGAGGTACTGGAGTCCGTAGAAGCTAAACAGAAATTGATTCTCGTTGACCATAATGAATATGGACAAGCCGTTGCTGGTGCAGAGCAAGCTCAGCTCGTTCAAATTATTGACCATCACAAAGTGGGCGGATTTCAAACTTCAGAACCTATTAATGTTCGTATGGAGCCTGTTGGTTCCACATGTACTATTGTAGCGCAGTGTTATAAAGAACTAGGTATCACTCCAGACAAAGGGATTGCAGGGATTTTACTATCAGCCCTTCTTTCTGATACCGTTATTTTCAAATCTCCTACTTGTACGCCACTTGACAAGGAAATTGCTGCTTATCTTGCACCAATTGCTGGCGTTGAACCGATGGCATACGGCATTGAAATGTTTAAAGCGTCTTCAAACATCGCAGATCGTACGCCTCAAGGTATGATCGAAGAAGACCTTAAAGCCTTTACAATGGGTACTCATAAAATTGGTGTTGGACAAGTCAGCCTCATGGGTATGGATGGATTTGAAGATGTTCGGGCAAACTTAACAGCAGCGATTGAAGCACATCGTGTCGCTGAAGGCATGAGCTATCTCTGCCTAATGATTACAGATATCTTGACAGACAGCACTGAGCTGATCGTTAAGGGAGATAACCCAGAACAAGTGGCTAAGGCCTTCGGAAAAACACTCGTAGCCGGCAGCGTTGAGCTCCCTGGTGTTCTTTCTCGTAAAAAACAAGTCGTCCCACAAATGACGACTTTCTTCCAAGCCTAAGCTAAGGCACCTTCAAAGATATAACCAGTCAGTATACAAGTATATTTTGTATCATACTGCGTTGGTATGTTCAACTAATAGCTCGCTATGCGGTGAACATACCTCGCTGTCTGATGCAAAAATCCATTGCATGTTTGACGGGTTATTTTCTTTATAGGTTTTATTATCTCGTTGAACGTATGGAGATCGGAGGCATTCCAGTGCAGGATGAATTCCAGCGCGTAGCAACGCTACGCAAGGAAATAGAAGAAGCCAACAAGCTGTATTATGGGCTTGACCAGCCCCGTATAACGGATTCGGAATACGACGCTCTCCTGCGAGAGCTGCTGGATTTGGAAGCGAATCATCCCAACTGGGTTACTCCAGATTCTCCGACTCAGCGTGTTGGCGGAGAAGTGGCCAAAGAGTACACTAAAGTACGACATTTGGACCCACTCCTCAGTTTAGACAATGCGTTTGCCCCCGGCGATTTACGAGAATTTGACCGTCGCGTACGCCAGGTGGAAGCGGTTGTAGATTACGTTGTTGAACTCAAAATAGATGGACTGACAGTCGCCTTAACCTATGAAGATGGGCTTATTTTGCGTGGAGCAACCCGTGGAGATGGCGTCGTGGGAGAAGATATTACCGCCAATGTCAAAACAGTGGGATCCATTCCGCTACGTTTAAAAGAATCGGTTTCGAAGTTAAGTGTCCGGGGAGAAGGCTACATGCCCAAAGCGTCCTTTGCTCGTCTAAATCAAGAACGGGAAGAAGAAGGGCAACCCGCGTTTGCCAATCCACGTAATGCAGCAGCCGGCTCATTACGACAACTGAACTCGAAAATAACAGCCCAGCGCAAACTTGATTACTTCGCGTATCAAGTTTTGTCGGCGAAAGAACTGGGATTACATAAACAAACAGATGTCCTTACATTTCTACATAAGCAGGGGTTTGTCGTCAATCCCGAGTATAAGGTTTTCACCGATATTGAAGACATCATTGAATACTGTGAAGGAATGGCAGCTGAGCGTCATCGTTTCCCCTATGATATTGATGGTCTCGTCATTAAAGTCAATGAGTTCGCCCTTCAACAGGAAATGGGTTTTACCGCCAAAAGTCCTCGCTGGGCGATTTCGTATAAATTCCCGGCTGAACAGGTGGAAACTGTGGTTGAAGACATTATCATCCGGGTTGGGCGCACTGGAGTATTGACGCCCACCGCAGTCTTAAAAGCTGTTTCGATTGCAGGGTCCACAGTGAGTCGGGCAACACTCCATAACTTGGATAACATACGTGACAAGGATATTCTGATCGGAGATCATGTGCTTTTACAAAAAGCTGGGGACGTCATTCCAGAGGTCGTCAGGGTGTTGCAGGAACAACGCACGGGTGAGGAACGACTTTTTGAAATGCCCGACCTATGTCCGGAATGTCGTAGCCCCGTGATGCAAGATGAAGGGGAAGTGGCATATCGCTGTCATAGTGGCACCTGCCCTGCAAGGCAACGTGAGGGGATTATTCACTTTGTTGCACGCGATGCCATGGCCATCGACGGCTTAGGGCCTGCTGTCATTCAACAACTTCTTGATGCCGAGCTTATTAAGGATGCTGCAGATCTTTACACCCTAACGTTCGAGAATTTAATTCCTGTGGAACGGATGGGTAACAAGTCCGCTGAAAATCTACTGAGGGCGATTCAAGAGAGCAAGGAACGTGGGCTGGCTCCCTTGATTTTTGGTTTAGGCATTCGACATACCGGAGGAAAATCTGGAAAAAATTTGGCACAGGCCTTTGGTTCGATGGACAAATTACTGAACGCCACGGTGGAGGAACTTCAAGCAATTCCGGATGTTGGACCGACCATGGCGGTAAGTTTGGTGGAGTATTTTGCGCAGGCGAGTACGGAGCGTTTCCTGGCTAAATTGCGTGATGCCGGTGTATCAATGACAGCGGAAATATCCTTCAAACCGCAAATTTTTGCCGGCAAGAGTATTGTCGTCACCGGTTCGTTAGAGCATTGGGAACGGCGGGAAATTGAGACAATGATCGAAGAGCGTGGTGGCAAAGCGGCTAACAGTGTGAGTAAAAAAACCGCTTTCGTCGTTGCCGGAGATAAAGCAGGCTCAAAGCTCTTGAAAGC
Source organism: Desulfosporosinus sp. (assembly GCA_035648035.1). Taxonomy (GTDB): domain Bacteria; phylum Bacillota; class Desulfitobacteriia; order Desulfitobacteriales; family Desulfitobacteriaceae; genus Desulfosporosinus. The sequence goes on from DASRMG010000160.1 coordinate 21,193, forward strand.
GCAAGGGTTGGGAATATCTATTTTATCTGAAGAAGAATTCGAACGGCTGATTGAGATGAAGCAACCTTAATCCATTAGTCAACGACCCTTGAAGATATATGATTCGTTAGAAAGCCGGTTTTTCCACAATGTAGAAAGACCGGCTTTCTAACTAACTTAAAATTAGGTTTACTTGTGACTGAAATCAGAGTCGTATGGAACGTTTCGGTGAAATCACGCCAATAAACCTTGGACGGTATTCAGCCTATGAAATTCAAAGATGTTGCATCACCATGAAGCAAGCGGTTGTTATCAAGAATATTGGAGAACATGTAGAAATAAGCTAAGTGGAATTAGGAGGAAGAAAACACATGTTAAACATTGGCTGTCATTTATCCACTTCCAAGGGCTTTAAGCACATGGGTATAGAGGCCGTTTCTATTGGAGCGAATACGTTTCAGTTTTTCACCCGCAACCCGCGAGGCGGTAAAGCGAAAGCGATTGATCCTAAAGACGTGGCTGACCTGTTAGAGCTTGTGGATGAAAATCAGTTCGCGCCACTTTTGGCACACGCATCCTACACGCTCAACGCCTGCTCTGCTGATGCCCATCTACGGAAATTCGCAACAGAGACCATGGCGGATGATTTGGTTCGTATGGAGTATCTTCCTGGAAATCTTTATAATTTTCATCCGGGCAGTCATGTTGGACAAGGTTCTGAGGCCGGTATTGAGATGATTGCTGAAATGCTCAATAAGATTCTAAAACCAGAACAAACGACGACCGTTTTGCTGGAAACGATGGCAGGCAAAGGGAGCGAAGTGGGTCGGACCTTCGAGGAACTGCGATCTATCCTGGATAAGGTAGAGCTTACTGATAAAATGGGCATCTGTCTCGACACCTGTCATGTCTTTGATGGAGGTTATGATATAGTGAATGATCTTGACGCCGTACTGAAACACTTTGATCAACTCATTGGGCTCCGACGACTTAAGGCCATTCATCTCAACGATAGCTTGAACATTCAAGGCTCTCATAAAGACCGGCATGCAGGTATTGGAAAAGGTAACATTGGACTGGAGGCAATTGTGCGAATCATCAACCACCCCTCGTTGCATAATCTACCGTTCCTCCTCGAAACCCCCAATGAATTGCCGGGTTATGCCGAAGAAATTAAGCTGTTGCGGGCGGCTAGTCAGCCATGAGTGCCTAGTGAAATAATTCAAACAGAGAGTTCATAAAGCCGATTTTCCCAATCAAACAGGGAAAATCGGCTTTTAGTTTGTATCTATATTGGAATTCTACAATGTCGGTGTGTTTTATTGCCTCGTTCTCTAATATTTAGTATGATAGAGGTTAAAGCAAGAAGCTATCCAAGGGAAGGTGATTAAGATGACAATTTCACGTGAAGACGTCGAATATGTGGCGGCATTGGCACGTTTAGAGTTGACTGAACCGGAAATAAAAGAGTATACCGAACAACTGAACTCCATTTTAGGCTACGCGGCCAAGTTGGAGCGCTTAAACACAGACGATGTGATTCCTACTGCTCATGCAGTTCCATTAAACAATGTCATGCGGGAGGATCAAGTAGGCCCCTCGCTAGACCATGAGAAAGCACTCAACAATGCGCCAGATGGGGACGAAGGTTTCTTCCGGGTGCCTAGAATAAGCTTAACATAGAAAGGAAGGCAAAGGGACTATGATGATCGGACAATCAGTCAGTGAACTGCATGAACTTCTCGTACATAAAGACGTCAGTTCCACAGAGTTGACGAAAGCTTATATAGATCGCATTCAAACGGTGGATCCAGAATTGAAAGCCTATTTAACTGTCATAGAAAATCAGGCGATGACTCAGTCGGCTGAAGTGGATCGAAAGATCACTCAAAATCAAGTGCTCGGTCCCTTGGAAGGAATTCCAATGGCCTTGAAGGATAATATGTGCACAGAAGGCATTCGAACAACTTGTGCTTCCAAGATGCTGGAGGATTTTATCCCACCCTATAACGCGACCGTGACGGAGCGTCTGAAGGTAGCTGGGACGATTCTTCTAGGCAAAGTGAATATGGATGAGTTTGCCATGGGTTCCTCAACTGAGAATTCATACTTCGGAAAGACTCGGAATCCTTGGGATTTAGAACGTGTACCAGGTGGATCTTCTGGAGGCGCTGCTGTAGCTGTCGCTGTAGACGAAGCTGCTTTTACTCTGGGATCAGATACGGGGGGATCCATTCGTCAACCCGCCGCGTTTTGTGGGGTGGTTGGAATGAAGCCAACTTACGGGGCCGTCTCAAGATATGGCCTGATCGCCTTTGCGTCCTCACTTGATCAGATTGGTCCGTTGACGAAAACTGTGAGGGACAATGCCTTAGTGCTGAATGCCATCGCTGGATATGACCCAAGGGATTCAACGTCAGTGGCTTATGAGAAGCCAGACTATACGAAGTTCCTAGTCAATGATATTAAAGGCTTGAAGATAGGGATTCCACGGCAGTATTACGGCGATGGGATTGACCCGGATGTGGCGAGAGGGATTCAGGAGGGGATTCAAACCCTGATCGATTTAGGCGCAGAAGTGTCTGAATGCTCGCTACCCCATACAGAGTACGCCATACCTGCTTATTACCTGATTGCTACCGCTGAAGCGAGCTCCAATCTTGCGCGTTATGACGGCGTGCGCTATGGCCTTAGGGCGGAGGCGGAAGATGTGTTGGGCATGTTTAAGAAGACAAGAGCTGAGGGTTTTGGGCAGGAAGTGAAACGAAGGATCATGCTGGGAACCTATGCTTTAAGTTCGGGTTATTATGACGCTTATTATCTGAAAGCGCAAAAAGTTAGAACTCTGATTAAGCAGGATTTTGACAAGGCGTTTGAGAAATTTGATGTTTTGCTCTCCCCAACAGCTCCTACCACCGCCTTTAGATTTGGTGAGAAATCAGCAGATCCCTTAGCCATGTATTTATCAGATATAACGACGGTTCCTATTAACTTAGCAGGCATCCCGGCCATTTCTATTCCTGCGGGTTTCGTCAAGGGAATGCCCATTGGTATGCAGTTCATGGGTAAAGCATTTGACGAAGGTACGTTGTATCGAGCAGCCTATACCTTTGAACAAAACACTCAATATCACACGTTAAAACCAAGTTTGTCTGAGGAGGTGCTGGCCGGTGGTAGTCGCTGATCAATACGAAATGGTCTGTGGTATTGAGGTTCATGCTGAGCTCCAAACCAAGACGAAGATTTTCTGCGGATGTACAACAGAGTTTGGGGGAGAGCAAAACACGCATGTTTGCCCAGTATGCCTCGGTATGCCTGGAGCACTCCCAGTTCTTAACCGTGAAGTGGTGAATTATGCGATTAAAGCTGGCTTAGCCTTGGATTCTGAGATTGCCGAGTTTTCAAAGTTCGACCGAAAAAACTACTTCTACCCAGATTTGTCTAAGAATTATCAGACCTCTCAATTTGACTTACCTATTTGTATTGGGGGTAAGCTAGAGATAGACGTTGACGGTGAGAAAAAATGGATCGGGATTACAAGGGCCCATATGGAGGAAGATGCCGGTAAGCTCGTGCATAGTGGAACGACTATCTCTACTTCTAACGAGTCTTCCGTAGATTATAACCGAGCGGGCGTGCCACTTCTGGAAATCGTATCGGAGCCTGATATGAGCTCAATTTCGGAAGCCCTGGCCTATCTTGAAAAATTAGTTCAGATCCTTGAATACACAGAGGTATCGGATTGCCGTTTGGAGCAAGGGTCTGTGCGTTTTGATGTCAATGTTTCACTGAGGCCCCACGGCACGAAGTCTTTGGGAACTCGAACAGAAACCAAGAACTTAAATTCTTATAGCTCGGTTCGGCGGTGCATGGAGTATGAAGTGGCTCGTCAAGCACGAATTCTGAATGCGGGTAAAAACGTGGTTCAGGAAACCCGCACTTGGGATGAGGGACAGGGGATTACGCTAACCCTTCGTTCCAAGGAAGAAGCTCATGATTATCGATACTTTCCTGAACCTGACCTCCCCCCCTTGGTGATAGACCGGAACTGGGTAGAAAGAATTCGTAAAACGCTCCCAGAACTTCCTGCCAAGCGTCGTGCGCGGTTGCAGGCATTAGGGCTACCAGCCTATGATGCCGCGGTTATCACGCAAGCAAGAGCTATGTCGGACTTCTTTGATGCGACCTTAGCCTACTATGGGGATGCTAAGACTCTGGCGAACTGGATTATGGGTGATGTGACTCGTTTACTAAACTCGAATCAGTGTAGTGTATCCGATTCTCCCATTTCTGCCAAACAATTAGCAGAACTTCTCGAACTCATCAAAAAAGGAACCCTGAGCGGTAAGATTGCCAAAGGTGTCCTTGAAGAAATGTACGGTACAGGTAAGGATGCTGCCGCCATTGTTAAGGAAAAAGGGCTCGCGCAGATCAGTGATGAGGGCGCACTATTGGGAATTGTTGATGACGTAATTTCGGCAAATCCTCAATCAGTGGTGGACTACAAAGCTGGCAAAGATAAAGCCATTGGGTTCCTTGTGGGGCAGGTCATGAAGGCTACTAAGGGCCAAGCAAATCCGGGATTAGTGAATCAGTTACTGAAGGAAAAATTAGTGTAAACTCAGAGATATTTTAACCCTTTGAAAGATGGCATAGCATGTGCTAACGCCTAAGTTAGGTCATCTTTTTTAGGGGAATATTTTTGCAAGTATACAGTATTAAGGCGTGCATATCCTTCAAACTTAAGGGCGATTATGGTAATATAAATAGTAATGAAAATATAGCTGACTGAAGTAGTTTTTGCTAGTTCAATCAAAAGGAGTGAGCCTGACTAATGAGACATTTAGTCATTGTAGATACCACGTTACGCGACGGAGAACAAACTGCTGGAGTTGTCTTCTCCAATCAAGAAAAATTACGTATCGCTCGTTTGCTTGATGAGCTGGGCGTTCATCAGATTGAAGCAGGTGTTCCGGTCATGGGCGGCGATGAAAAGAAAGCGATCAGTGATATTGTTAAATTAGGATTAAAAGCAAGTATTATGGGCTGGAATCGTGCGGTCATTTCAGATATTGAAGCCTCTTTGGCTTGTGGTGTTGATGCTGTGGCGATTTCCATTTCTACCTCGGATATTCATATCGAACATAAACTCATGACCACCCGTGAGGATGTTTTGGAACGGATGGTTAAGGCAACAACCTTTGCTAAACGTGAAGGGTTGTATATATCCGTTAACGCGGAAGATGCGTCACGATCCGACATGGATTTTTTAGTGGAATTTGCCACAGAAGCAAAAAAAGCGGGCGCAAATCGTGTGCGTTATTGTGATACCGTGGGAATCTTGGATCCCTTTAAAACGTTTGACAACATCAAGACCTTGATTGAAAAAGCAGGGATTGACGTTGAAATGCATACGCATGACGATTTTGGGATGGCGACAGCCAATGCTTTAGCGGGGACAAAGGCGGGAGCCACGCATGTTGGGGTTACGGTGAATGGCCTGGGAGAACGAGCTGGTAATGCAGCCTTAGAAGAAGTGGTCATGGCTTTGAAGCATTTACTCGATACAGATTTAAGCTTTGATACAAAACGTTTTGTCGAGGTGTCTGAATATGTCGCACGAGCCTCAGGTCGACTGCTGCCAGCCTGGAAATCAATTGTCGGTAGTAATATGTTCGCTCATGAATCAGGAATTCATGCTGATGGAGCGATGAAGGACCCTAAGACATATGAGGCCTTCAGTCCTGAGGATGTCGGTGCAGAACGTCAGATTGTGATTGGAAAACACTCAGGCAAGGCATCTATCAAAGCGAAATTCCTCATTGAGTATGGAAAAGAGATGACGGACGAGGACGCCACAGAGATGTTGGCAAGGGTCAGAGCTTTGGCAGTCGACATGAAGCGTTCACTGTTTGATAAGGAACTGGTATACATTTATGAAGATATGTTAAAACAACGAAGCGAGAGATAAAAGAAGTGGCGCCACATTAGCGCGTAGTCGAAGGATCATTGTAAAATTGATAAGGCGGCGAGGAGCCGTCTTTTAGCATGAGAGGGAGTACCTAAATGACAGTAAAAGTAACCTTAATTCCAGGAGACGGAATAGGACCAGAAGTTAGTAAAGCGACCCAAGATGTGATTACGGCTAGCGGAGCCCCTATTGAATGGGAAGTCGTTGAGGCAGGGGCAGCCTGCATTGCTGAGTACGGAACTCCTTTGCCAGAGCATGTTGTAGAAACTATTCGGAGTAACAAGGTTGCGTTAAAAGGCCCCGTCACAACGCCAGTCGGGAAGGGCTTTCGTAGCGTTAACGTCGCTCTTCGTCAACAATTAGAGTTGTATGCCAATGTCCGTCATATGCGAAACTTACCGAATGTTGCATCGAGGTATGAAAATGTTGATATTGTTGTGGTTCGGGAAAACACGGAGGACCTCTACGCAGGGATTGAACATATGGTGGGCAAAGATGCGGCGGAAAGTATTAAGATTATTACTCGTGAAGCTTCAGAACGAATCGGAAGATATGGCTTTGAATTGGCTCGCCGGGAAGGGCGTAAACGTGTCACGATCGTTCATAAAGCCAATATTATGAAACTAAGTGATGGTCTTTTTCTGGAAAGCGTAAGATCTGTGGCCCGTGATTATCCTGAGATTGTGTGTGACGATCGGATCGTGGATGCGATGTGTATGAATTTAGTTCAAACGCCCGAGAAATTTGATGTACTGGTCTTGCCAAATCTCTATGGGGACATTATTTCAGATCTCGTCGCTGGATTAGTTGGCGGACTAGGTGTTGCGCCAGGAGCTAATATTGGTGAGAAGTACGCTGTTTTTGAGGCAGCCCACGGAAGTGCTCCTGAGATTGCCGGTAAAAATATTGCTAATCCTCTCGCAATGCTTATATCTGGAGTGGAAATGCTTCAATATCTGGGATTTAAGAAAGAAGCACAACGGGTTGAGAAGGCGATTGAGCAGGTGCTGAAGCAAGGAACCTTTATTACTCCAGATTTGGGTGGAAAAGCAGGTACGCAGGAGATGGGAGCTGCCATTATTGCAGCTATGAGCTTTATCTCCTGAACGTGAATTCATCGAGAGTATTTCCCTCGCTTTATTGAATAGAGGCGTTAAAAACCTATCCTCCACCGATTTGGGAGGGTAGGCTTTTTTGAAGCCATGATAAATAATGTTGCGTCTATCATTGTGTTTACGAATCATGATATGAGTGAATATGTACTAGCTCTGTCTTGAAAATCATAAATGTATTTGCTATGATATGATAATTCCCTATATTCTGAAAATTATATTCGGTTGACTAACTGAAAGGAGGTATTGTAGAAAACTATCTATTGCGAAATTATTCATAAAATAATATCATCTAAGCTAGTAAACGAAATGAATAGGGGGGTAAAATATACAATCTTCAGGTGCGGGCATTGCGACAATTGGTTAGAGCCAGAATAGCCTAATGGAGGACGTTTATGAGGAAAACACAGTAGATGGGAGCAGAACGAGAATTAAAAATTAATTGGATTTATTATAGTTTTACGTATCAACTAGCATAAATTGAGGGGGAATATTAATGAGTATTCAAGAAGTAAAAGTAGCATATAGTGGTGCAGATCCTACAGCGTTTGGAGTTATGGGTTTGTCGATGGTATGCTTAGTGGCTTCATCTGCCAAATTAGGTTTTACGGATGCTAAATCAACCGCATTAGTTGTTGTTTGGGCAGCCTTGTTGGGTGGCATTGTTCAGATTATGGCTGCCATGATTGATTTTAAAAAGAATAATGTATTCGGTGGCACAGTTTTAGGCCTGTATGGCTTTTTCTGGGTCGGAATGGCTTTTTCTTGGGGAACTATTAATGGGATGCTTGGGGAAGGCATGAAAGCTGCAGTTGATCCCAAAATGTTGGGTGTAGTATTTGTCGGTTATCTGATTTTTTCTCTGTTTATCACTGTAGCTGCTTTTGAAGTAAACTTCCCTTTTATTATAATGTTACTGCTTATCGATGTTTTATTCTTCTCTCTTGCTGGAATATCATTAAAAATGGGTCCTGTCGCATTGTTCGCAAAACTTTCTGGCTGGTCTGAATTTCTTATCTCCATAGTTGGTTTCTATGCTACAGGTGCAATATTTTTCAAGAACTTCTACGGCCGTGAAATATTACCCCTTGGTAAGCCTTGGGGTCTAATCAAAAAAGCTGTTCCAGCTGCTTCGGCTCCCTCTCCTGCTAAGAAGCTTGGGGTATAAGAACTATTTTTTATCAAGTATCTAAATCATAAAAATCTTACTCCAATTTTAACAGCGGGCTCCCCAGTCATAACTTCTCTCATTGCCATTTTTGATGCCATGCTGCCTCTTGTTTTTACAGAGGCAGCATGGCATAGCTTGTTCAAGTGATATTGCATGACCAGAGCAGCTCTCTATTCCTAATAATACAAAGTAAAGAGGCATTACCGCTTTTTAGACGAATAAATGCATATATAGGCAAATTTCTGGAGGTGTGGCAATGGTCATGGAAGAACAAACTGATTTGATTACGCTTGATGAAATTCTAAATAATACGAACAACGCAATCATTGCAGTTGACACTCAAGGACTTATTATATATGCAAATGACACGGTATTTAATATATTGGGAATTCCTGCCCGCGATCTTTTAGGACAGCCTGTTGCTGCCCATGTCGTGGAAACAGGACTACTCCGCGTCATCGAAACCGGAGTTGAAGAGTTAGGTCAGAAGATGAAGGTTAATAATACTGTCTTATTAACTAATCGTACCCCAATCTATAGTAAGGGTGAGCTCGTGGGTGCAGTCGCGGTATTTCAAGACATTACGATTCTTCAAAATTTCTTGGATAATTTAGTGATCGAACACGAGAAGACAAAGGAGCTCCAACGCACCCTCGAAGTCGTTCTTAACACGGCCAATGATGGGCTTATCGTGGTTAACAAACAAGGAGCCATCACTATGACGAACCAGGCCTTTACAAGGTTTTTTAACCAAACTCCCGAGGATCTGATGGGTAAGCCTATCACGGAGGTATACGCAAATCCAAAATTCATTGAAGTTCTTGAAACAGGCCAAGCAGTGTATGGATACATTCAGGATTTAAATGGTCATGAAATTATCGCCAGTAGAATTCCAATTATCCAAGATGGTAAAATAGTTGGCGCTTTAGGCAAAGTTGTTTTCAAAGATGTTAACGAACTCTATGCCTTAACGAAAAAAGTTGATGCGTTGCGTTATGAGTTGGCTTATTATAAAAAAGATGTATTGAAGAAAAATAGTTCCGCACTGCAACTTCTAAGAGGGAAAAACCCACTTATGGCTTCCTTAGTGCAAACTGCCCAACGTGTGGCTACATCGGGTTCCACTGTGCTATTAAGAGGAGAAAGTGGGACCGGAAAAGAATTATTTGCGCAACTACTTCATACGGAAAGCAATCGTAGTCAAGGTGCCTTTATTAAGGTGAACTGTGCAGCCGTTCCTGAAAATCTACTGGAATCCGAATTATTCGGCTATGAAGAAGGGGCATTTACTGGTGCACGTAAAGGCGGTAAGCCAGGTAAATTTGAGCTGGCGGATGGCGGAACGCTGTTCCTTGACGAAATTGGAGATATGGAAATGGTCATGCAAGCTAAATTATTGCGTGTTATTCAGGAACGAGAAATAGAACGCTTAGGAGGTAGCAAACCACGTAAAATAAATGTCCGTTTAGTGGCGGCGACGAACCGTGATCTTGAAACGATGATTCGTGACAAGCAATTCCGAGAAGATCTATATTATCGTTTAAACGTAGTAACATTAAAGATACCACCTTTAAGAGAAAGGAAGGACGACATTGAAAGTCTTATTCAAACATTTATCAAGAAGTTCAATCATCAGTTTGCTCAAACTGTGACGGATATAACCTTAGAAACACAAAGCGTCCTGATGAAACATGGCTGGCCAGGCAATATTCGCGAACTTGAAAATATCATTGAACGGGCCTTTAACATGCTTGATGGCTCGGAGATACAGCTTAAACATTTACCGAGCTATTTGCAAATCCTTGCCGGACACCAAACACACACTTTTGTGGGCGTGTCCCTGGAAAGTATTATTGCTGGCGTGGAAAAAGAAGCGATAACCTATGCCCTTGATACCGTAAAAGGGAATAAGGTTCAGACCGCAAAAAATCTTGGCTTATCCCGCGCTGGTTTATACAAGAAATTAAAAAAATATGACTTGCATTAATCCGTTGTGTTTACACGCGGGCACATGTATCCAAAAGTAGACACTATGCTGCAGCTTGGACGTTGAGGCCTGTGCGAGCGTTAAACGCTTTAAAGTGTCAACATAAGTGTACAAAGTAAATTGGCGCAGATTTAATAGTAATAAGTCGCAAATGGATAGAAACCCTTATAAACAGGCATAGTCAAAGCTTATGTACGGAGAAAACGTTTTCTGGCACAATAATTGCAAGATAATTCAGTAGATTCGGAATTGACAGTTGAAAGATTCCAATCTAAAAAACTTAAACTTAATTGATTTGCAATCCCAAAAGGAAATGGAGGAACAGTTATGAAAACAATCATGGTAATAGGTGCTGGACAAATGGGGGGAGGGATCGCACAAGTTGTCGCCCAAGCAGGCTACTCCGTTCTGCTAAATGACATTAAAGATGAATTTGTCATGAAGGGTATGGGGATTATTGAGAAGAATCTCAATCGCCGAGTTGAAAAGGGGAAACTCGACGCCGAAGAGAAAAACACAATTTTAGGTCGTATTACTAAATCGACTTCCTTGCAAGATGCAGTATCTGCTGATCTGGTTATCGAAGCGGCAGTGGAAAATATGGCAATTAAAGCTCAAATTTTCTCTCAACTAGATGTCATTTGCCCTGAACATACGATATTTGCTAGCAATACATCCTCTATACCGATTACTGAGATTGGGTCAAGTACTAAAAGACCAGATAGAGTCATAGGGATGCACTTTATGAATCCCGTTCCGATGATGAAGCTTGTTGAAGTGATCCGTGGCTTGGCTACAAGCGATGAAGTGTATAAAACGATCGAGAAGCTCAGCATTGACATCGGTAAAACGCCAGTAGAAGTCAATGATGCTCCTGGATTTGTCTCTAACCGAATCTTGATTCCTATGCTCAATGAAGCCGTGCGCACCCTCTACAGGGGTATCGCTTCAGTTGAAGATATTGATAATGTTATGAAGCTCGGCATGAATCACCCAATGGGTCCGTTGGCATTAGCTGACTTGATCGGACTGGATACGGTCCTCTCCATTATGGAAACTCTTCACCAAAATCTCGGTGAAACGTATCGCCCATGCCCGTTGCTCCGGAAATATGTTAAAGCCGGTTGGCTTGGACGAAAATCCGGTCGTGGCTTTTATAACTACGCAACCTAATTGTAAGCGTATGCAAAATCTTAAACGAGCCTAATGATTGATAGAGAGGAGGTCATAGTGTGGAATATAAAAATCTTCTCCTTGAACAAAACGGAGCTATCGCCGTTCTAACCATCAATCGACCGAAAGCCCTAAACGCCTTAAACGCAGACACATTGACGGAACTGTCCACTGTGCTCGAAGAGCTAGGGAGGGATTCCAGTGTCAAAGCGGTCGTACTCACAGGCAGCGGAGAGAAGGCTTTTGTCGCTGGTGCTGACATAGCTCAAATGAAAGAGTTAAACGCTGTGGAAGGCCGACGTTTTGCCCAACTCGGCCAAGCAACCTTTCGTAAGCTTGAACTTCTATCTCAGCCGGTCATCGCGGCTATTAACGGATTCGCCTTAGGTGGTGGATGCGAGTTAGCCATGGCCTGCGATATACGTTTAGCCAGTGAAACTGCGAAGTTTGGTCAACCAGAAGTAACCCTCGGACTAACGGCTGGCTTCGGAGGCACTCAGCGTTTACCTCGCATAGTCGGCACAGGCCGAGCTAGCGAACTACTATTTACAGGAGACATCATTGATGCCCAAGAAGCTTATCGTATCGGCTTGGTGAATCATGTTTATCCACTAGACACTCTCATGGAGGAAGCCCTGAAGCTTGCCAACCGAATTGCAGGGCGCGCGCCAACCGGCGTTCAGTTAAGCAAAAGTGCTATCCAGCGTGGGATTAACATGGACTTAGACAGCGCCCAAGACTACGAAGCAGCGGTTTTTGCTCTAACGTTTAGCACACACGATCAAAAAGAGGGATGTTCAGCCTTTATCGAACGACGTAAACCAGTTTTTGAAGGTCGTTAATATCGACTACAAATAGAGTAAATTTTAATTTCGATTTAGTTATCCGAAAATTATGAATAGCCTACAAAGACAAAAATTTCTAAATATGAAAGGATGGATTTATAATGAATTTTGATTTAACTGAAGACCATCTCATGATGCGTAAAATGGTTCGTGATTTTGCTGAGAAGGAATGTGGCCCAGGCGCAGAGGAACGTGATGAGAGCGAAGAATTTTCGGAGGAGATCTGGAAAAAAGCGGGCGCTCTAGGACTAGCTGGGATTACATTTCCTGAAGAATACGGCGGTGTAGGAGCAGATTACATCTCTTATGCAATTACAGTAGAGGAGCTGTCTCGAGTCGATGCATCTGTGGGGGTTACCATTTCAGCCCATGCCAGCCTATGTTGCAATCCAATTAATCTGTTTGGTACAGAAGCGCAAAAGAAAAAATATCTCACGCCTCTTGCTTCCGGTGAAAAACTTGGTGCTTTCGGTTTAACAGAACCTATGGCTGGTTCAGATGCTTCAGGAACACGAACAACTGCGGTGCGTGATGGCGATGAATATATCATAAACGGAAGTAAGATCTTCATTACGAATGGTTATTATGCTGACGTATATATCATCACTGCTCAAATGGATAAGAGCAAAGGAAATAGAGGGATTGCCGCCTTTATCCTCGAAAAAGGAACACCTGGATTCTCCTTTGGTAAAAAAGAGAAAAAAATGGGAATTCGTTCTTCAGCCACGTATGAATTAGTCCTGTC
>DASRMG010000161.1:0-16149 GCA_035648035.1 Desulfosporosinus sp.
CATGTGGTTTGCTCTGTGAACCCAAAAAAGAAAAAGAAGTTAAAATGCGCTAGTTAGGTGAATAAAACAAGGCTGCTTGTGAAGAAAGGAGTTTATCTTAAGATTTTCAAAATCGTGTCTTGACAAGCGGGGGCATTACAATCTGCCATCGATACGTTCAACACTTTTTTTCTGTTTAAAGCCTTGGATAATTCATAGGTTATCATGATAATGACAAAGCCGACTAAAATATTAATGTTATTTAATTGGGTGGGGATTGTAATATTCATATCTTTGGTCATCGCGTCGAAAAAGCTTTTCAGCGTCACTAAGATTAATGGTACTGAAATAGTAAAGCCTATAATAACTAGGAGTGTATTGCTACTAAGGATCAATGAGAACACTTCTTTATTGCTATAACCTAAGATTTTAAACATCGATATATTTGCCTTATTCTCTTCTATTACTAAAGAAGTCACGACATATATCACAATTAAGCCAATGATAAATGCCATGGCTGCAATTCCTCCGATCATATATTTCATCGGCATGAGCAGCGCATTATAGCCGTCGATCATATCTTGACGGTTGCTTTCGGATAATAGCTTATCCGCTGGAATATTCATCTGATCCTTCGAGTCAATTTGAAGGTAACTATTTTCCGGATAGCCATTCAACTGGTTGAAGTCATTCAGTGGCATATAGATAACATCACCGGTATAGGCCTTGGCAATTTTATCGATTCTAAGCGTAAAATTCTTGGAATTGAGTTTGTTTTTGACCTGTACACTGTCTCCTTCTTTAAGCCCGTACTTGTCGCTCATCGATTTAGTGATAATGACTTGATCAAAGCTGAGATGATTATCACTACTATCCACTAAATTTATTAATTTTGAATCTTTTTCTACCCCAAAGATAACAAGATTCTCATCCTTTTGGTTTAAATTGGCTGTAAACGTCGACAGTGACCTCTTTTCCCCGGAAATCAGCGTTCCTGACTGTAGGGCGTTAAAGGTATATTGATAATTATATTGATATATATCAATATAGCTACTTTTGACCATATAATCCATAGAGTCCTTGGTGGCAAAACCTAGTAAGAGTAGCATGGAAGCAAACGTTACCCCAAAGATCATCAGCATCGTTCTAGGTAAACTCCTGACCATTTCCCTGATTTTAAACTTGGTATTAAACTTAAACCTATCCAATTTAAGACTCTTTTCGATAAAGTTGACCTTGGTTTTCTGCACTCCACCTCTCATAAGCTGAACCGGCGATAATTTCAGGGCTCTGTTTATGACGATATAAGTAACAGGAAGCAAGAATACAAACGGTAGGAGGAAACTAAAGATGATGTATTTCACATCATAATTAATGGCAAGCAGTGGGAGGTTATAAAAGCTGGTCACCATGGAAAGCAGTGGCTTCACCAGAAGCCCTCCACTGATCGTGCCTATGGCACTTCCTACCACTGACATAATGAGTGAATAGCGGAAATAATGACCCATGATTTCCTTTTTTGTATAGCCAAGAGCATACAAAGTTCCTATTTCCTGATATTCACCTTTGATCAAGCGAGTTAAGATAACCGATATCAGTATACAGCTTAAAAGAAGAATAGCGATTGGCAGATCTTTTCCTACGGCAACGCCGCCCTTCAAATCACCGTCAACGAAGGAAATACGATTATTATCTTTCTTATTGACCCACTGAATTAATATATTTTCATTACTTAAATTCTTGATAAACTCATCGCTATTAGGCTGGTTATACTTAACACTATAGTAGGTCAGGGTGGGTCCGATCTTTCCAATATCTTCTTTTCCTACCACGGCTACGCCAAAAGCTTTAGGGTTCTTTAATACATCATTTTCTGATTTCAAGGGATACACATAATCAGGCGTCGTCATGAAACCAACAATTTCAAAGGTACTCTTGTTGATCTTAAAAGTATCATTCACAGAAAGCGAATGAGCCTTAGCGAAGCCTGGATCAATGAGTATTTCATCGTTGTTCTGGAGACGTCTGCCCTTAATCACCGCATACTTATCAAGTTTATTGGTACTTTGTAGGAGCCTCAAAACCGACTCACTGTCATAATTAAAATCGGTTGATTTTCTCTCTTCTAATGTGAGATCAAACTTAGTTTCCAATTCCTGAAGATTAAGAATTGGGTTCTGGACAATAAAGCTGGCATCCTCCAGGTTATGGTCAGTTCTAAACTTTTGAAGATTATCCTGCGCATCGACCATCGCAATGTTAAAGCAACTGTAAAGCATGCAGCCTATGATGATCAGTATTATAGAACCAATGTATTGTGACTTATGTTCCAGCATGGTCCTCTTAACTTTTTTATTAATAACCATTACCACACAACCTTTTCTGCTGGTAATATATGATCGTTGATGATGTTTTCGGCAACCTCACCGCTTCTCAAGGTGATGATCCTGTTGGCAATGGCGCTTATGGCCGTATTATGGGTTATGATTAACACGGTCGTGTCAAACTTTTTAATAATCTCTGTCATTAATTTTAATATCTCTATGGATGTGTGATAATCCAGCGCGCCGGTCGGTTCATCACATAACAAGAACTTAGGTTTCTTCACGATCGCCCTGGCAATGGATATCCTTTGCTGCTGCCCACCACTTAGTTCTCTGGGAAATCTGTGTTTGAACTCGCTCATATCAACAGCGTGCAACACGTCATCAATATCCAGTGGATCCTTACTAATATTGGCGGCAACTTCCACATTTTCATAGGCGGTTAAATTCGGAATCAGATTGTAAAATTGAAAAATAAAGCCGATATAGTTTCTCCTATACTGGGTCAATTGATGATCACTTAACTGAGTAAGATCTACATCATCAATGACAACACTTCCCTTATCCGATCTGTCTATCCCTCCTATAATATTAAGTAAAGTGGACTTACCAGAACCGGAAGGACCAAGAATCACTCCGATCTCCCCTTTTCCAATGCTGAGACTGACATTCTTCAGAGCCTTAAAGGATTCCTTACCTGTGATAAATGATTTGTCCATATTCTTTATTTCTATTAACATGGTCATACCTCCAATTTAATTCGCATCAAGTATTCTACGTCATAAAATATGGGTTCTGATTTAGCGGGTACATTTACCTTCAAAAATAAACCGTATTTGATGTTCTATGTTAGTTGTGAGTGCATCATAAGTAATATCCTCACTGTAAAGGTATAATATGAATTGGGCCATGACGACGCTGTATATTGCATACGCCGCTTCATCCGTATTGAAACTGGGGGTTAATTGTTCTTTATCCTTAATCTTTTCAAGCAGTATCTTTAATCTTTTAATAAATTTGTAATCTAACTTAACCATTCCTTTAAATAGGAAATTATTTGACTTGGCACTACTCAATACTGCAGTCATTAATTCTTTCCAGACTTTCTTCCCCATTAGTTTTAAGCCCTTACATGACTTCCATATAAAGTCTATGATAGTTTTTGCAACATCATTTTCTAAACTAATTTCTAACTGTTCACTATCTTCCTCATCTAAAATAAATTCCTCGGACATGATGGCAATATAAATTTCATCTTTGGACTTAAAATAATTGTAAAGCGTTCCAACACCGATCTCCGCTTTCTGAGCTATTTCTTCCATGGTAGTCTCCAGATAACTTTTGGATAAAAAAATTTCTTTAGCTATTTTTTTAATTTTTTCTTCTGATTCTTTCTTTTTTTTCTCTCTTAATCCACTCATAAACGCACCCCATTGTTATATAATATGAATGTATTCATAAATGAATACATTCATATTATATAACTAAAAAAAACATCTTGTCATTAAATTTCTTGAAGGTTAGTTAAAACTAACTGATTTTAACTAACAAAGCCGGTTATTCCTAAGAGTAGGAATAACCGGCTTCTGAACGTCAGTAGTCTCGCTGTTGTGAGTAGGTTCACTCATGGTGACTATTGCAATGATTCCAAGACGCTTCATAGATGGTTCACTTCTCGCATCAATTCAAAATTTTAATCATTTTATGCTTTTTAGCAACAGTCCCCACTGCTATCCGAACAATCGCAGCTCGGTTCCTTGCCAGTAAGCCAACCCATAATAATGGCGTATGCACAACCCACGCCTGGCTTAACTTCTAAGGCATTAAACGCACAATTTTTGACGCAGGCGCCGCACTCCATACAGGCATCTTTATCTATAATGACCGATTTTTTGTCTTTCATTACAAAGACATTATGCGGGCAAACCTCAATACATCTGCCACAACCCGTGCAATACTCTGACGTCATTTTCAGCGTAGTAACATTGTTCAAATATCCATTCTTCATACACAACACCTCCTAAAACTTTATAAGCTGCTAACCAAAATCAGCACGATGCCCAAGGCTATTGAGATGGCTATTGCAGGAACAGCTATTCTCATCTCTTTCAAGACACCTGAGAAGGAAGTGAAGGTTGAACAGCCAGTGAAGTTCATCGCATAAAAAGCAGATACAGAAGGCAGAATGAGTAAATACCCCAGAGCCCTCAATAAGCTATATTGAGGAACGCTCGGCCATCCATTCAGCACATTAACTAGCACCGCCCAAATGAATCCTACGAGCCATCCCTTCCACGTGAAGGCCTTGCCTGGAATCCATGGCAGCAAGACTGGCGTTAAGACACATCCGACGAATAATGCGCCCATATAGGCGTAGAAATCTACGAACCCAAAAGGGCCAAAGCCAAGAAGATTTAACAGAAAAAGTATGCCAAAGATCATCAATGACATCTTGTAAGTCCCAACC
This sequence comes from Desulfosporosinus sp., assembly GCA_035648035.1. Taxonomy (GTDB): domain Bacteria; phylum Bacillota; class Desulfitobacteriia; order Desulfitobacteriales; family Desulfitobacteriaceae; genus Desulfosporosinus. The sequence goes on from DASRMG010000161.1 coordinate 4,771, forward strand.
AATTCCACAGGCGTCAAAACCAATCGTTCATAGGCGCTGGATTTCACCGTACGCATTTCCTCGGTGGCTTTCATTCCTGAATTGATAAACTCTCTTAAGTCCTTAGCCTGCACGGGCCCATAAGTTACTTTGTAACCAGAGAACTTGGAAACCTCGTGGGCACTGATACCCGGCGCGCCCAATTGTGGTAATATAACGGTTCTGTGTGACACAACCTTATCCAGTTGTACCATCGCAATACGATTGACCAGCTCTTGGGTCCCAAACGTCCCCTTTCCAGCAGCGCACCATACATTGATCCCCTTAGTATCAAGCACTAAGATCCATGCTTTAATACCCTTGAGTTCTTTTCTTAACCTATCAAAACTCATTTTGTAATTAGCCGAAACTAGAACAGGAGAATCGCTATTTGGATTTCCCACACTATAAAGACCGGGTTCTACCTTGTAGTTCATTCTGTTAATTCCCCAGCGGGCTTTCCAAGAACCCATAATGTCCTGAAATGTCAATTCAGTTGAGGTTTCAATGATTTTTAATTCTCTGCTTGATATCTGCATAATCCATCACCTCATTTCATTGAGTTACCGACTAGCCAATGTACGAACGGCATCGACCACTAGTTGTGTCTCTTCTTGCGTGTTGAAATGGGAGAAGGAAAACCTCACAGAGCCTGATATGTTGAGCGAATCATGCATTAAAGGTGCGCAATGCACTCCGGAGCGTACAGCAATGCCATACTTCTCAAACAGTAAATAGGCTGCTTGAGCGGAATCATAGCCTTCAATATTGAGAGAAACTATGGGTGTGCGAAGGGGCGCCTCCAGATCACCGTATAGCGTGACCCCGGAAGTATCCACAAGCGAATGGGCAAACAGACGTGCCAATCCATCGGCCTTGTTGTGAAGGACCGATAGGCCCTTGGATTGTATATATTGCACTCCAGCTAACAGTCCTGCGATTCCGTGTGCATTTTGCGTACCCGCTTCCAAAGCATCGGGTAATTCAAAGGGATGCTTGTGGTCAAAGGAATGATGACCGCTTCCTCCAATATACAGGGGTTCCGGCCTGTAACCAGCTCCCAAACAGAGCCCACCAGTGCCTTGCGGCCCAAAGAGCGATTTATGGCCGGTAAAGCAAAGCGCGGATATGTTTTTCATATCTATGGATAAAAGCCCGGCGCTTTGTGCTGCGTCGACGATGAAGTGCACGCCGCGCGTTGAGCATAATTCACCGATAGCCTGTATGTCAAATACGTTGCCGGTGACATTGGAGGCATGTGTCAGTACCACTGCACCAGTGTCTGGCCGGATGGCAGCGGAAATTGCAGCGACCGAAATACATCCTTTGCTGTCGCAAGGAACAATGGTATAATTTACATGTTGGTATATGGGTCTCAGTACCGAGTTATGTTCTACAGCAGTTGTGACGATATGTCCAGTGATTCCGGTAATGGCGATGTTTAAGGCGACTGTGGCATTGGGTGTAAATACAAGGCGTTTAGGGTCGTCAAGCCCAAAGAGCGAGGCCAAGGCTATCCGAGCTTTCATCAGCACACGAAGGGCATCAAGCGCGGGTTTATGTGCTCCGCGTGAAGCATTTCCCAACGAATCCATGGCGTGCAGAACGGCTTTTTTAACGGAATCAGGTTTTTTCAAGGTTGTAGCGGCGTTGTCCAAATATATCATAGTTACTCCAATTTATATGCTGTAGTTATTCTTATATTAGTATAGTGCAAATACCTGTGTAAAGGAAGGGATTCTCATGATGAGTCTATTGTCGAACTGTACCTCGGGCGGCTGTGGGGCCAAGATTGGCCCCGGTGAGTTATCCAAGGTCTTATCCGGTCTGCCTGCTTTTTGCGACCCTAAGCTATTGATTGGCTTTGATGCATCAGATGATGCTGCAGTTTATCAAATAAATGTAGATACTGCCATTGTTTCTACCGTGGATTTTTTTTCGCCGATGGTGGAAGATCCCCGCTCGTTTGGTCGCATCGCAGCGGCCAATGCCTTGAGTGATGTGTACGCCATGGGTGGCACGCCACTTTTTGCCTTGAATCTTGTTTGTTATCCAGAGAGCCTGGAATTAGACGCCTTGGGTGAAATATTATCAGGGGGTGCGGAAAAGATACAAGAAGCAGGCGCAGTGCTTTGCGGTGGCCATTCCATCTATGACAAAGAGCCAAAATACGGGCTGGCAGTTACCGGACGCCTTGACCCAAAACAGATCTGGCGTAACAATACACCAACACCAGGCGATCAACTGATTCTCACAAAACCGCTTGGCGTAGGTATTATCATGGCGGCGTTACGTGGAGAAATGGCAGATGAACAGGCCGTACAGGCGGCGATTTCTTCCATGCAGCGACTTAACAAATACGCCGCGGACAAAATGCGTAGCTTCCCCATTAATGCCTGTACCGATATTACAGGATTTGGACTGTTGGCACATGCCAGGGAAATGGCAGGAGATGCCACCTCGATCGTCTTATATAGTTCAGAGCTACCGTACATCCAACAGGCTTATGCGTATGCGGGGGACTATCTTATCACTGCGGCGGCACAGCGCAACCGCAATCATATGCAGGGCTTCATGGACCTTGGCGATACGCCGTTTGCCTTGCAGGAATTAATGTTTGATCCGCAGACCTCCGGTGGGCTATTTCTCAGTGCGCCGAAATCCTGTGCACAAGAGCTCTTAAAGGCCATACAGGAAGTAGAGCCACAGGCTGCAATTGTGGGTGAAGTGCTCGTACCGCAAAATTTACCGATTTTAGTACGATAAGGAGGAAGACATATGACAAACATTGATGCCATAGGGCAAGTCTGCCCCATACCGGTCATACGTGCAAAAAAAGCCCTTGAAGCGATGGGTGCCGCAGGCGGCGTGGTGGCTATTTTAGTGGACAGCGACATTTCCCGTCAAAATCTTCAAAAGATGGCAACTGGTTTGGGTTATCAAAGCGAATATATGCAAAAAGAAAACGGCATTATCGAGGTAACCATTGTTGCCGGTGAAGGTTGCGCCGTGGAAAAGCCAGTGACGGATGAAGATTCGGGGCTGGTCGTCGCCATTGGTCGGGATACCATGGGGCAAGGCAGCCAAGAACTAGGCAAAATATTGATCAAAGGTTTTATCTATGCCTTGAAGGAACTTACGCCGCCACCCACGCATGTTTTGTTTTTTAACTCGGGAGTATCCCTTGCCATTAGCGATTCCAACAGCATGGAAGACCTTCGAGAATTGGAAGCGGCAGGTGTGATTGTCTTGATTTGCGGTACTTGTACCAATTATTATGACCTTACGGAGAAAATCGGGGTCGGTGAGATCACCAACATGTATGGTCTCGTCACAGTTATGGCCGGTGCGAAGCGGATTATCAATATTTAGGAGGCTTTTTGTGTCTTATATTCTTACTTTCGCCAACACACACGAGGCCATTTTTGCTGAAAAAGCGTTACTGCAGGCTGGATACCAGGTAGGAGTCATGCCGATACCGTCAGGCATCAAAGCTGGCTGCGGCATCGCGCTTCGGGTAGTCAATTATATAGTGTCAATTGCGCTTTTGAAGGAGAACAACCTTGTTGTGTCTGGGGTCTATCAAGCATCGGAAAATTTACAGGGTACCGTGTACGATGAAGTACGGCTATGAACTAGGTAAAATTTATGTCTGTTACACTTGATAAATCATAGTGATAGGTTTATAATTCTTGCGCGACTAGCTCAGCTGGTAGAGCATCCGACTCTTAATCGGCAGGTCCCTGGTTCGATCCCTGGGTGGCGCACCAATTATATGAAAAAATATTACCCCGCATTGCTCAGCAAGAGTAATACGGGGTAATTTGTTACCCTAGAGACGGATGGACAGGTAGGAAAATGCCAAATTATGCAATTTTGGTAATCTGTACGCCACAGACTTTATACTCATATGTTTTGGTAATTTTTACTTATCTTGCTACCTAAATCGCAGTTAATTTATTTCGCATAACAAATACGTTTGATTTTGCTTCTTCAAGGTAATTACACAGTTTTAAGAAATCTTCATATCGATTAATTTTAGCAAGATTTCGCAGGTCAAGAATAATGCCTGAACTTAAGTGTTTAATGAATTCCATGTCCGATACTCTTGTTTCCTCAAATAATCCGCTTTGCCAATTGTAAACACATGGTGCGAAATTGTACCAGTTTAGTTCAAAATACTTAACTTTAGCATAGCAAAGTTTATAGATGTGAAAGATCATTCCCAGCGGTGATGCTTTTTTTGCAAATTTGTGACTAAAATATTCCTGCACGGGTTGGTGTTCATGGTGCAGTTCCCAGTAAATATTAGTATTACTTCGTAGTTGATACTTGTCTAATATCTCACACTTCTCGCTTCCTAGTTCTTGCCTTAAATAGTCATCCCTAATCTCTTGTGTAACACTCTTCAATAATTGGCAATTCAATCAATTACCCCCTTCAAGGCTAGACTGCATTGATATCTTAGGTGAGCGGACAAGCATTATTATGCCATTATGATGTTACATCATAAATTAATTATATTCCAGCACAAATCTATTATTCAATGCGCTTAATATACTTTTTACAATTAATAAAAGGTATTGGGAATCCATAAGTAATTTGTTATACTATAAATCAGACTAAACATACAGGAATAACGCCCCAAAGATCTTTTTAAAAAGGGTGGGCAATAGAATGCTAGACACACATGCTCGGAGGTTTGTTCAACCTGCAGTCGAACAAGCTGCGAAAGGTTTTATTAAATTAGGGTTCAAAGCGAATCAGGTAACTTGGCTAGCTTTTTTGGTGGCTTTACCCGTGAGTATCCTGATTTACCAAGGAAGTTCTTGGGCCGCAGTCGTTTTGCTGTGGACTTCGGGAGCTCTCGATGCCATTGACGGGTCAATTGCCAGAAGGCTGGGACAGGTTTCTCCCTGGGGCACTTTGTTGGATATCACATTTGACCGTTTGGTAGAGTTATCTGTAATCATCAGTCTTGCTGCCCGTTACCCTCAGTCTCAGTTCTTATTATTGTTATTGACTGGAGGCATCGTCTTATCAATGACGGTTTTTTTAACGGTTGGTGCCTTATCAAATAAACAAGGCACCAAATCCTTCTATTATCAAGCAGGACTGGCGGAACGTACTGAAGGGTTTATTCTGCTCACCTTGATGATTTTGTTACCTCAGCAATTAGATTGGATCACGGGATTTTTCTTAGTAGCTGTACTCATTACCGCAATTCAGCGTATGCTGGAGGCCAGAAGAATCTTGAAATAAGCTTATCGCCCCTGGCTAAAGCTGCTCACAATAGCTTGCTCAAGATTCAGCAAGAGTCTTTCATTCAGCGTTCGTTCCAAATCAACTTAAAACAAGCCTCCCGACTCAAATCGGGAGGCTTGTTTTAAGTAAGAATTATTACTCTCTTTTAACTATTAAAAATCACTGGTGTACAGGTCTATTTCTCAACGGTATATTTAGCTTCTCCCCAAGCTACAGATCCTCCTGGGACTCTATATACGTTGGTAAAGCCCTCTTTCACTGCTATAGCTGCTCCGACATCACTTCTTGCGCACCCAACAAATCCGCAGTATACCACAATGGTCTTATTTTTATCAGTTCCCAGAAGCTTTATGAAAGCTGATTTTTGCTCAGCAGTAGCATCGGCCAACACTGTTTTAGGTAGCTCTGCATTTAGTGCACCAGGTATACGGCCTTTAGCAAAATTATCTGCAGGCATAGTATCCAGAATGATCATGTCTTTCTTTTCGCCCATCCATTTGTTTAACTCCTCAGTTGAAACCAGTTTATACCCACCTACCTCAGTGTCTTTCATGAGCTTCATAGAGGCTTTTTCTATGGCAACTTCGCTTCCGCTTGGAGAAGTTCCCACCTTGGTGGTCGCTTGAGAGCATCCTGTAACAGTAAAAGCTGCAAGTGCCAATACGACCAACCATGAAATAGTCTTCCTTTTCATCCAACATCCTCCTCAAATTCTAATATTTTCACTACTTACTATCATTAATTATACTAAAGTTTCCCATATATTCCAATAGTATATAATATATTTGTTATGTATATGTATAATTTTTTCCGAATGTATTGCTTTGCAGAACAGCCAATCATAGGCTTTCTAGATTATGAGCTTTATCTAGGCGCTCCATGAGTCGTTGATTAAATTGCATCATTATATCTCTTTCTTGTAAAATACGCCTTTAGAAAAATCAACGTCGAGATTAACACGCTCCCCAACGGTCAGTTCAACGTCCGGGCCTGCTGTCACCCATAACTCCTGATCCTGATAACCAACAAGAGCATTCATCCGGTCTCCCAAGAAACTGACGGATAAGATTATAAAATCACCCGGTTTGGCTAAGATTCGGAGATGATTGGGGCGGATCATCATTTGGTAAGGTCCATCTGGCAAGGGCACAAGACAATCCCCGAGCAGGCTCCGGAACGCGCTTCCCTTAACCATCCCCTCCAAATAATTTGTTTTGCCGAAATAATCCGCAACATAAGGGGATGTTGGAGCTTCATACACCCTTTTGGAGGTATCATATTGGAGGATCTGTCCATCAGACATAACGGCAATCCGGGCGGACATGAGCAAGGCATCCCGTTGATCATGGGTCACCATAACTGTTGTTATGTTTAAGTCTTGATGAAGCTGAAGGACCAATTCGATCATTTTTTCTTTCGTGTTGACATCCAGACTGGTAAACGGTTCGTCCAGCAGAAGGATAGACGGTTCGGCTGCAATCGCCCTCGCCAATGCCACCCGCTGTTTCTGGCCACCGGAGAGCGCATTAACTCGCCTTCTCTCAAAGCCGATCATTTCAACCTTTTCCAGCAAGCTCAACGCTTTTTGCTGCCTTAAGCCCTTGGGAACCCCCTTCATGCGCATGCCAAATTCAACATTCTCCAGCACATTCAGATTGGGGAAGAGTCTTAAATCCTGAAAGACAATCACGGTTCCCCTCTTTTCAGGGGCAAGGGGATGGGCGTTCTGGCCCCTGATGAAAATCTCTCCCTGATCGGGTTGTAAGAGCCCGGCGATAGTTTTGATCAAGGTGGTCTTCCCGCAGCCAGACGGACCCAATAGGGAGATAAATTCACCTTTTCGGATCTCCAAATGAATTCCCTTTAAAATTTCTTTTCCCGATAACCGCACATGTAAATCTTTAATGAACAGTTCCTGCATCGTTATCCCCTCTTAGTTAAAAAAGTAAACTTCTTCTACATGATAATATTTTTTCATCAACGTTTCGAAAAGAATGAAAACCAGAAGTGAGGTGGCAATAAATAAGATACTGTAGCCGGAAGAGATGGTCCTATCCCCGCTTTGGATATACGGAAACATGAACATTGAAAACGTAATAATATTGCCTCCTCCTACTAAAAACGTTAAAAAGTATTGGCTAAAGGAGATAATATAGGCCATACTTGCAGCGGCAATAATTCCAGGCATCAAGAGTGGTAGGGTGACGTAGCGGAAGGTCTGAAACGGCGTCGCCCCAAGGACCAGGGCCTGGCACTCCATCTTAGTTCCCGTTGCTTTGGTAACCTCCGTTAGGATTTTCATCGTATAGGGTAGACAAAGAATGATATGAACAAGGATTACTCCAAGTACCGTGTCGCTAAGATTTAATCGAATGAACAAGATTTGGGTACCCATAGCAAAGGCCGTTACCGGTACGATCACAGGTAAGAGCGTGATGAACTCAAGGAAATCCTTTCCCCAGAAATCATAAAGAGCAATCGCACGGGCCGCAGGGATACTGATCAGAATGGAGACAAGTGCCACTGCCAGCGAGATCAGAATACTGGAAAAGAGAACCTGAAGTGCACCGGAATATCCCCCAAAGAGTTCACCCATTACCCTGAAGGAAAAAGTCTTGGGTAGGAGGTTTGGCCAGGGCCAGCTCCCTGCGAAACTCCAGATCAGAAGAACGCCTAAAGGCAAAAGCACAGAAAGAAGGGCGGTATAGAGAATTGTCTTCGGTAAGACCTTGGACACCAGGTTATTGATAGTCTTCACCTGCCTTTGCCTTCTGACCCTTTTTAAAGATCCGGTAATAGATATAGGTCAGCATGACCGACAGAACCACCATGATCCCGTTCAAGGCCATGGCATACGGCCGGTGGGACAAATCGGGATAGGTAAATTCGACGTAGGCTAAAACAGGAAGGGCTTTCGGCGACGTCATTCCCAAGAGAAACGGAATCTCAAAGGCCCCGAACGAGTATGCAAAAACCAGAAGAAACGAGGTATAGATGGTGGGAAGGCACAAGGGAAGAGTAATGCTGTAAAACGTTTTAAACTTAGATGCTCCTAAATTGACAGCTGCCTCCCCGATTGAGCCATCAATCTTCTCCATAATGGTCACGACCATCAAGATCACAAACGGAACTTCCTTCCATAGATAGGCAAGTATTATTCCCAAGGCATGGGAATCAAAGAGAACCGAAGGGAATTGTTGGGGACTTTGGACCCAGTTAAGCTGATATAAGACACGCGAAATGATGCCACTCTGAGAGAATAGATTCAGGATCAGGAGGGCTGCCACAAGATGTGGAACAATAATCGGGACCTTGAAGATCTGAAATAGTTTCTTCCGGGTAAACCCGCTGCTGACAGCCAGCGCACTCATCAAAACCCCCAAGATGACGGCAAGTATTGACGATACCAGGGAATAATAGAGACTCAGCTGTAATGAGGGGAACAAGTCCCCTCTCGAAAGCACAGCTTGATAATAAGATAAAGTCCATTTATTTAATCCAGCTGCCGGTAGAATCCCAAAACTCTGGATTAATGTATTGAGAAGAGAATAGATGAAGACTCCCATTAACAAGACAACCGGGAGAATCATGACATACGGTTTTAACTTAGAATGATCCATTGCCTATTTCTTCCCTGGAATTTGAGATTGCCAGACTTCCTCGATGACCGGAATCAAATCGGCCGATAACTCCGGAAGACGTTTTTGCAGAAGTTGATCCTGTGGGATAACACCCTTTCCTAAGGGGATGTTGGAGAAAAGCTGCTTTTCCTGTGAGTTCAGCTTGTTATTGTCGAGAACAGGCAAATCTCCCCAATTTTTCGCATCATATTTTGAGGCCTGGATGTCTGGGCTTAGAATTGCATTAATCACCACAAGTGCTCCCTCACGGTTGGACGCCTTGGCAGGAATCCCAAGATAGTTACAATTTCCGATCATCCCTTTATCGAAAATAAAGGAGCGTGAAGTGTTGTTAAAGCGTCCGGTCCCAATCATACCGGCCACCGAATTCGAATTATACGACACGGTCATAACCAGTTCGCCATCCGCAAACATGTTATCGACCTGAGCAATGGAAGCGGGATACGTTATTCCTTCTTGCCAGAGATATGGGCTTAATTCTTTGAGATAATCCATGGCCGGTTGAAGGGCTATTTTGAGTTTTTCCTTATCGTTGCCGATACTGGCTATTTTGTCATATCCGACGATATCATAGATGATGTTACGGACAAACGCACTTCCTGTAAAATCAGGTGGGGCAGGATATGTAACTTTTCCTTTATATTTCTTAGCAAAGGCAAGGAGCTCTTGAGCATTCTTTGGTGTTTCAGGGGTTACCGCGGAATCATTAATCAGCACGAATTGAGCTTTTCCATACGGTGCTTCATATCCTTTGATTTCATAGCCGAAGTCGTATTGAACCTCTTTCGAATTCTGGTCAATGTATTTTTTGAAATTTGGTAGTTCCTGAGTAAACGGACCATAGAGCAACTGACTCTTCATGGCGGTAGAGAAGTTTTCTCCATTGATCCAGACCATATCCATCGGCCCCTTGCTCTTACCCGCCTGCTTTTCGCCGAGTAACTTATTCAAGATCTGGTCGATATCCATAGGCACTCTTTTCAAGGTTATGTCGTAGTTCTCTTTGATCTTCGGCGCAAGCTGGGTATCAATCCATTGGTTGATTCGTTCATCTCCGCCCCAGCCGTAAAAATTAACGGTCGTACCTTTCGCCTTGGCTAAAGCACTTTCAAAACTTTGATTTTGAGCACTGGAGGGTGCCGGAGTTGGTGCCTGTGAACACCCGATTCCACTTAAAATGAGCAGCAACAACATTACGGTCGATAATATTTTGTTCATTTCATTCTCACCTTTTCATCTTGTTGAAAACAATCATAGAACGCAAAGGAATTCAAACCCGAAAAACTGATGCATCAGTTTTTCGGGTTAATTAGCATATTAGTGAATCGGACATGCCTATTTTTCCATAGGCATATTTGGATCTGCTGCCCACTCATAAAAAGACGCCTCGTAGTTTCTAACTTTATCAAAGCCAACGGCTCTGAGGATCGTGCTAAGATAGCCCGATCTCATACCCATAGTTCAGTAAACTACAAAATCATCAGCGGGAGCTACTCCCACATCCGCCATAATCTTGATAATTTCTTCAGGTGATTTTGGAGTTCCATTTTCATTGAGTACGGATGACCATACTAAGTTCTTGGCCCCCTTAATATGCCCTCCCCTTGCTTCTCCTGCAGCTTGACTTCCTTTATACTCCTTTTCCGTTCGAGCGTCTATGATGATCGTTTTACCAAGATTTGCATAGATATAATCCTTTTCTGCTGAGTAGCTTTTATCAAACTCTTTAAGAATAAGCCCTGCAACCGGAGTAGTCTTTGGAGCGGGCTCTTTGGTCATATCATAGCCTAGTTCTTTCCAATAAGGATTCCCTCCGTATAGAAGCTTCACATTATCTAGCCCAGCCATTCTAAGTTGCCAGACGCTTCTTCCATCAGAACCCGGCCCTGGAAGTACATTGGACGTAAATACCACTAGAGTACTGTTCGTCACTCCATATGACTCAAGTTTTTCAGTTAGTGCCTCTGGCTCCAAAGTCGTACCCCATAAGGGATCGCCTGGTTTTCCTACTATTTGCGAAAGTCCATGCCAGCCTATTCCAATAGCTCCCGGGATATGTCCTTTGTCATAAACATCTGGCTTGCTTGTATCAACTAAGATTGCTGTCTGGTCTCCCAGCCTTTTTTTAAGCTCCTGGGGAGTTATAAATAAATCGCCCTTTTTGTAGACGGAAAGATCAGCTGTTAGTTCAGCTTGACCTGAGTCTTCGGAATTCGAAGGTTTCTGTGGCCAAGTTGCACATGCGCTTAATAATAACATTAGACCTAACAAAAGCGCGCCGAGGCTTAAAAACTTTTTCTTAAACACTTTTTTCTACCTCCTTGTAAGATAGAGCTAGGGTTGATGGTTCAAACCCAACTCGAACGTTCTTTGATAACTCACACCATATTGTTCAGATTAATTAGTTGACACGTTAGACCTCTATCGCTAAACATCGTGTTATGATCATTGTTGT
>DASRMG010000162.1:0-3697 GCA_035648035.1 Desulfosporosinus sp.
ACAACAATGATCATAACACGATGTTTAGCGATAGAGGTCTAACGTGTCAACTAATTAATCTGAACAATATGGTGTGAGTTATCAAAGAACGTTCGAGTTGGGTTTGAACCATCAACCCTAGCTCTATCTTACAAGGAGGTACATAACATGGAAATTAAGAGGCGTGCGCGCCGTTTGCGGGCTAACGAAGCCATACGAAGCATGGTTCGGGAAAACCATGTCAGAGTTGAAGATTTGATTTACCCGATGTTTGTCATGACAGGAGAAAAAAAGAAGCTTGAGATATCTTCCATGCCTGGCGTCTATCAATTTTCACTGGATGAATTTGTTCTAGAACTTGGAAACGTTGTGAAGCTAGGCGTCCCAGCAATTTTGTTATTCGGGATTCCGGAGAGCAAAGATAGTGTTGGGTCAGGGGCTTACGCTGAGCATGGGATTGTTCAAGAGGCGATACGCCTAGCGAAAAAAAATTATCCCAAGTTATACGTCATCGCCGATGTCTGTCTGTGTGAATATACCGATCACGGGCATTGTGGTTTAATTCAAGAGGGAGAAATTCTGAACGACCCCACCCTTGACCTGCTTGCGCAGACGGCACTTTCTGATGCCCGTGCTGGCGCAGATATGGTGGCTCCTTCCGATATGATGGATGGACGAGTTGGAGCTATTAGAGAAGCCTTAGATAAAGAGGGATTTTCTAATATCCCCATTATGGCGTATTCGGCTAAGTTCGCCTCTGGATTTTATGGACCCTTCCGCGATGCCGCGGGATCGACACCTCAGTTTGGGGATCGCAGAACGTATCAGATGGATTCCCCCAATGGCAACGAGGCTATGTTAGAAACAGCCCTGGATATTGAAGAAGGCGCTGACCTAATTATTGTGAAACCCGCTTTGGCCTATGGAGATATTATTTATCGAACTAAAGAGAGATTTGGAATTCCAGTGGTCGCCTATAACGTCAGTGGTGAGTATGCCATGGTGAAAGCAGCAGCAGCGAACGGCTGGATCGATGAGCGACGTATTGTCATGGAGGCCATGGTCAGTTTGAAACGTGCGGGCGCTGATATGATGATCACCTATCATGCTTTAGACATTGCAAGTTGGCTTAAAGAGGAGGGACTAGGATGATCGTTTCTTGGAATACCACCAACGCCTGCAATATGTACTGCGATCATTGTTATCGTGAGGCAGGCTGCAAAGCAGAGGATGAACTCAGTACCGCTGAAGCAAGGACCTTGCTAGAACAGATTGCTAAAGCAAATTTTAAGATCATGATTTTTAGTGGTGGAGAGCCCCTGATGAGGACCGATATCGTAGAATTAGTGGCTTATGCCAAGTCCCTGGGCTTGCGTCCGGTATTAGGGTCTAACGGTACTCTGCTTACACTAGAACTGGCTCAGCAGCTTAAGGACGCTGGCGCTATGGGTATCGGTATTTCTCTAGACTCTATGGACAAGAAAAAACATGATGAATTCCGCAAATATCCTGGTGCTTGGGATGAGGCAGTACGGGGCATGAAGCTCTGTAAAGAAGTCGGCCTTGGGTTCCAAATTCACACGACGATTATGGATTGGAATTCGTATGAAGTGGAAGCAATGACGGATTTTGCCGTTGAGCTCGGTGCAGTGGCCCACCATTTCTTCTTCCTAGTTCCGACGGGCCGAGCAGTTTCAATTGAGGAAGAATCGCTAAAGGCTGAGGCCTATGAGGACGTTCTAACTCGAATTATGAAGAAACAGCAAACCGTTGATATCGAACTCAAGCCAACTTGTGCGCCTCAGTTTATGCGTATCGCGAAACAACTTGGCATTAAAACGCGCTTCAGCCGGGGATGTTTGGCCGGTACCTCTTACTGCATCATTGGACCCAAGGGCCAAGTACAACCTTGTGCTTATCTGAATATCCCACTCGGTGATGTGCGAAAGACCCCGTTTGACGAAATTTGGCGTGATCATGAAGTGCTCAAGACCCTGCGTACTCTCGAGTATAAAGGTGGGTGCGGAAAATGTGAGTTTAAGCTGGCTTGTGGCGGTTGCCGCGCCCGCGCAGCTTATTATAATGACGGAGATTATATGGCGGAGGAACCTTGGTGCTTATATCAGGGAAGAAAGGGGATTTAGTATGGATTCAACCGATCGAGCCCTACTGAATGCCATCCAAAACCAATTTCCCATCGCGGTACATCCCTACCAGATCCTCGGTGAGGCTGTGGGAACAACGGAAGAAGACGCTTTTATACGGATACAACGTTTGCGCCAGGAAGGGATTATTCGTCGTCTTGGAGGGGTCTTTGATTCTCGACGGTTAGGGTACTACAGTACCTTATGTGCTGCCAAGGTACCAGAAGAGAAGATCCCTACCTTAGCTAAGTTATTAGAAGGGATGCCCGGTGTAACACATAACTATATACGCGACCACGAGTACAACGTTTGGTTTACGCTGATTGCTCGCTCTAAGTCCGTTGCTGAAAGCACACTTCAGACGATCCGTGAAGTCTTGCAAGTGTCAGAAATTCACAGTTTACCGGCCTCGAGAATTTTTAAAATTAATGTAAATTTTGATTTTGATTTGTCGCAGGAGGGTAAGGACACTGTTAAAGAAATCGCGGATTTGCAGTTGCAGAAACCGAAAGATAGTTCACCTTATGAATTAAACAGCCAAGAAATAGCCCTAATTAGAGTCCTACAGGGGAATCTACCCGATTCAATCATTCCCTACAGCGTACTGGCCGAAAATCTCCATTGGCAAGCTGAGGAAGTCATCACCATGGCTCTTCGTCTCTTGGAGGCGAAAGTTGTGCGCCGTTTTGGTGCGGTGCTTCGACATCAGAAAGCAGGCTTTGTGGCCAACGCCATGGGGGTTTGGCAAGTGGATCCTGAACATGCGGCTGAGGTTGGGGCGATCATGGCACGCTTCAAGGAAGTGAGCCATTGTTACCAAAGACCTACTTTATCTGATTGGCCGTATTCCCTCTTTACCATGATTCATGGACGAACGGCCGAGGATTGCGGAGATGTCATGAAAAGAATATCGCTTGCAACAGGTGTCAATGCGTATTCTATGCTCTTTAGTACCGTTGAATTGAAAAAAATTAGCATGCAATATTTCCTCGAGGAGGCGTGAAACTAGAAAGGTGGAATTGGGTTGAGTTTTGTGGATGTGAAAAGCCGACTAGCCTTTGACAAGGCACAGAAAGTTATGCCAGGTGGCGTAAATTCTCCAGTAAGAGCCTTTAAATCCATTGGGCGGGACCCAGTCTTTATTGATAGGGGTGAAGGTTCTCATATCTGGGATATTGATGGGAATCGTTACCTTGACTTTGTTTGCTCCTGGGGTCCGCTCATCGTTGGACATGCTCACCCGGACGTGGTGGAAGTGATTAAACGAGTGGCCGAACAAGGAACGAGTTACGGTGCGCCCACCGAAGTGGAAACAGTCTTAGCAGAAGAAGTGCTGAAGGCTTATCCTTCCATGGATATGGTGCGTATGGTTAACTCTGGGACAGAAGCCACGATGAGTGCTTTGCGGTTAGCACGCGGCGTCACGGGCAGGACAAAAATTGTTAAGTTTGAGGGCTGCTATCATGGGCACTCAGACCAATTATTGATTAAAGCAGGGAGCGGAGCGCTGACGTTTGGTGTTCCAACGTCCCCAGGCGTTCCAAGTGAAGTTGCGGCGACCACTATTTCCGCAC
>DASRMG010000163.1:0-5669 GCA_035648035.1 Desulfosporosinus sp.
AAATAAGCACTCACACCTAGCCCCACGAGAGGATGAAGTGCATTTGCTCCTATAACAATAGCCCATGTGATGAAATAAGTTCCCCCTACCACGAGGAAGGTTAGCAACACTCCACGGCGTCGACGAGCCACAGGAGTCCCGAGATTAAGAGAACGTTCTAGATAGGCAATGATTTTTCCAATGCCCACAACGGGATGGGGCCAGCGTCGCGGATCCCCAATGAGTTGATCTAGAAGAAATCCAAGCAGTACAGAATACATCATGTTAATTTACCCGGTCAGAGCCTAACCCCATAATAGTACGAACTCGTTCAATATCGACACTTTGGCGGACCAAATCTGCTAACTCATTAAACGCCGATTCACGAAGTGCTGCCTGTGAAAGCGAAGCTTCTACCGGCCTGTGCAGGTCTCTGCGCTGCCAAAGCCAGGTCAAGAGTGCCGTCCGTAAAGCATCATTATCGAAAATCCCATGTAAGTACGTTCCATACGAGTTACCTACTTGCAAACCATCTGTGTAGGAGTCTCCATTTGAGGTCAAGTTAAATAAAGGCGAATGTCCTTTATCCATCGTCGATCGCCCCATATGAATCTCATAACCTACGACTGTTTCTCCCGTACAAGCGGCCAAAAATCCGCTCTCTGCAAGTATCGTGCCCTTACTCTGGACGGTATGTTTCTGAGACTCAAATTCCGTGACCATCGGCAAAAGACCGAGACCGTTCATCTCTTCAAACTCTGATTCTGTATGTAAAGGGTCCATGACTAAGCGTCCCATCATTTGGTACCCTCCGCAAATCCCGATGAGTGGAACCTCTTGCTCGCAAAGTGCCTGAATTTGCGCTCCTAAACCGCTCTTATGAAGAAAACTCAAATCGGCAAGCGTATTTTTACTGCCCGGAAGTATCACAAGATCTGGTTTCCCTAGATTCGCAACCTCACTGACATAACGCACATAGACATCCGATTCGTCCTGGAGCGCATCAAAGTCTGTAAAGTTAGAAAGATACGGAAATCGAACCACTGCGATGTCCAATTGTTCAGAGGAATCTATGGAACGATTGGGTTTCTCGCTGGCTTCGCTGATGGCTACAGAATCTTCATCGGGAATACGTATTTTGAAATAGGGCACAACTCCAAGCACTGGGATGCCTGTTCTTTCTTCCATAAAGTCTAATGCAGGTTGCAAAAGCGCTAGTTCACCACGAAACTTGTTAAAGATGATACCCTTAATTAACGCCCGCTCCTCGGGTTCTATTAATTCCAAGGTTCCTACAACCGCAGCTAAAGCACCGCCACGGTCAATGTCTGCTACCAGCAACACGGGTGAATTAGCCTCTAGAGCGACTCGCATATTAACAATATCATTCGATTTAAGATTTACTTCTGCCGGACTGCCTGCCCCCTCAATAATTATGATCTCGTATTCGTCTAATAGCCCGTGTAGAGCATCCTTTACAAACGGCCAGGTCATTCGTTGATATTCCCCGTGGTAGCGCAACGCAGTCACATTCCCTTGAGACTGCCCCATAATAACGACTTGTGAACCGGTTGGGCCACTTGGTTTTAGTAAAATGGGGTTCATGCGTACCTCTGGATCAACTCCTGCAGCTTGAGCCTGAACCACCTGTGCTCTCCCCATCTCTCCGCCTGATGCCGTCACATAGGAGTTAAGTGCCATATTCTGCGCTTTAAAGGGACTAACTAAGTAACCTTCTTGGTAAAATATCCTGCAAAACGCAGCAGCCAGAACGCTTTTTCCAACGCTGGAGGAGGTCCCCTGGATCATGAGTTTTGCAGCGACTTTTTTATTAGAAGACATCATCATACCTCCTTTTCCTAAAATGCTAGAGCGCAAGTTGCTTTAAAGCGGTATAAATTAACGCATTGACCACCGTCGCTGCGAGTGGGCTCCCCCCTCGCGTTCCTAGAACTGTAATCGACGGGAGGGATTGGCGTTCCCACAGGAGATCTTTAGACTCTTTAGCTCCTACAAATCCTACAGGTATACCTATAATTAAGGCAGGACATGTTTCTGGATCCTCGGCTAAACGTAAGACTTCAAGCAAGGCAGTTGGCGCATTTCCAATCGCTACGATTGCGCCCTTTAGATTCTCTGGATGCATTCGTAAGGCTGTCATTGAGCGAGTGATCCCCCACGCCTTAGCCTGTTCAGCAACGCCGGGAGCATTCAGAAAACTTTGAACGGTTCCCCCTAGAACTTTTAGTTTCTCTTTGGCAATGCCTGCCCGAACCATCTCGACATCCGTAATGACGTTCGCACCCTCTTTAAGCGCCTTTAGCCCGCTTGCAATCGCTTGAGAATGAATCGCTATGGCTAATTCTAGAGATGGATCTCCACTAGTATGAATCAATCGTTCCACGACCGGGAATTCATCCTCCGCCCATACGCGGGTTAAGCCTGCCCGGATAATGCGCATACTTTCTGTTTCGATTTTCCCCGGATCCAACATGAATTCGGTCATGCTTTCACGGCCTCCTTGATTCGTAGGCTGGCCAAATTTGCAATGCCGTCATCTGCTCCCAACTCTTTAGTAAATATGATTTCAACGTTCGGATGTTGCTCGCGTATTTCACGCAATTCTTCATGAATATCCACTGTGACGTGAATTCCTCGAAATAGGAAGAGCGGCATCACGACAATTCGCAAGGCACCTTCTGATATTTTAGCCTCCACTGCTTCTGGTAGGCTGGGTTTACCATGGGCCATATATGCAGGCGTTACTGTTTCTCCTAATAGTTGACTTACCTTTTGAGCGACGTCTAAAAGTCCTTCGTTTGCTTCTGCACGACGGCTGCCATGTCCTAAAATTATGATCTCTGCTTTCATAGTATCTCCTCCAAATGTTTAATAAACTGGGATAGTGAACTATCTTGATCATCAGTCACCGGCCTTTTCAGGATAACTAACGCAATATTCAAACGTAGGCAGGCTTGAACTTTTTCCATGGTTCCTCCCACTTTGCCACTCTCTTTGGTGACCACAACATCGACGTTTAATTGCTTAAACATCTCTTCGTCCCACTCTTGAGAAAAAGGTCCTTGTGCCGCGATGATTTGATTCGGTTTAAAACCTAACTTTTCGCAGCGTACTAATACTTCAGATGTGGGCAGGACTCGAATATAGAGACTTTTATCCAGTAAGGAGGACTGAGCTACCCACTCAGGCAAGTCGTTGCTTCCTGTGGTGAGAAGAATACTTTGCCCTAGTTCTGAAGCAATAGAGGCCGCAGTGGAAATATTCTCTGCCCAATGAATCAAGGAATGAGTTTCCAGTTCTAGTGAAGAACGCTGCCATCGCAGATAGGGTATTGATCGTTCTGCGCAGACCATTTTTGCTAGCTCTTTCACCCGTAGCGCGTAGGGATGGGTTGCATCCACAAGGGCTACAAACCCGCCACCCTCTAAAAGATCTAGCAAAGTCTGAGCATCTAGAGCTCCAGAACGCACTTGGAGCCCCTGTCCTTGAGCTAAATCTGCGCCATAAGGGGTCAGCGTTGAAACTAGAATATCATGACCACGGCACTTTAGAGCAGCGGCTAGTTCTCTACCATCCTCTGTGCCCGCCAAGACTAACAGTTTCACAGCATGTACCCTCGAGGAGTCACCATATAAGGTCCTACCATACGGGTCTGAGAGTTCCCGATAATTACAGTGGTAAGCATGTCAATCGGATGCCTTGTAAAATCACCCAGGTTCGTAATCTGTACGCTGGAATCCTCGCCCCGTAGTGCCTCTCGAACAAGACCCACTGGGGTCTCGGGACTACGGTAGCGCAGCAGGATCTCGCGTGTCGTCTCAATGTGTTGCGTACGTGTTTTACTTTTGGGATTATATATAGCCAGGATAAAATCCCCTTCAGCCGCTAAGCGCACACGTTTTTCAATCACTTCCCAAGGAGTTAAGAGATCACTTAAGCTTATGACTGCAAAGTC
Source organism: Desulfosporosinus sp. (assembly GCA_035648035.1). Lineage (GTDB taxonomy): Bacteria > Bacillota > Desulfitobacteriia > Desulfitobacteriales > Desulfitobacteriaceae > Desulfosporosinus. The sequence continues at coordinate 3,956 of DASRMG010000163.1, forward strand.
GTGCATTAAAGGTGCCCCCAGCATGGAGGCTGCTGCACTGGCCGCCGTAACTCCCGGAATGATCTCTAGGGGAAGGTCAAGAAGACCTTCTTGATCAAGACACTCGATTAGAATACCCGCCATGCCGTAAACCCCGGCATCTCCACTACTAATAACCGCGACTCGGTGGCCCTCGGCGGCTAAACGTATCGCCTCTCGGCAACGATCAATTTCTTGACGCATACCAGTCGCTACAATTTTTTGATTAGTTAATAACGGTCGAATAAGGTCTATGTAAGTTTTATAGCCAACGATAAATTCAGCTTCATATAAGACCGACTGAACCCGTGTGGTCATATGTTCAGGGTCTCCGGGCCCGATGCCCACGACAAAGAGTCTTCCAGACTGATTGCTACTGTGATCCCCCGCCCCTTGAACTTCGGCAGAATGAGTCGTCCCCTTTGAGTTCCCAGTAAGCTCGCTGCTTCGCATACACCATCCACTCCTATCTTTTCTTTCACAAAGTTAGATCGACTTAACTGTTCTTTTTCAATGACCGCTTGAAGTTCCACGGCTGGGAAGGTTTGAAACGGGACCCGCAGGGACTTGGCCACTTCGATCAAACCAACTTCATCAGACTTAAGATCAATACTATAGATCCCGGACACAGCTTTAAGGGATGCTCCGGTCTGCTCAACAGCAGTCATGATTGCCTCTAAGACCGCCGCCGTGGAAATTCCGCGGCGGCAACCAACCCCAACACTTATGATCGGTGGAACCAAATATAGGAGATCAGCCTTAATGTTCGGGTGCGGAAAAGCACTTATTATAACATTTGCATGATCTTTCTCCTTGTCTGACAAGAAATAATAATGCTCATCCTTCAACCATTCTACCTCAGGGCTCAAGGGGTAATTGGTCCAAGCCCGGAGATAACCTTGTTCTAAAAGTAAGCCATTGACCGTTGGCAAATGGTCTAAAGGTTCAACTTTACAACCATACCTTCGAGCGTACTCATCCGGCGCAATGAAGCCACGAACATCCGTCGCTGTCGTAATAACTGCTTGAGCACCAATCTGACCCGCAAGATGACTTGCCCAAGCATTTGCGCCACCCAAATGTCCAGAAAGTAACGGAATAATGAACTTACCGTCCTCATCTAGGACAAGTACAGCTGGGTCACAATCTTTGCCTTGGAGAAGGGAAGCGATTTGGCGAACCACAATTCCTGTAGCCATGACGAAAATGAGCACAGAATGTTGCTGCCATAGTCTCGGGATGATATCCCTCAAACGACTAAACACCTGCAATTGAGGTTCAGAGTGTCCTTGGATTTCGTCATGATTCTTGTTTGAACAAAGCGTTTTCTCGGGACAGTAGAACGTTTGCGTCACTGTATCTGGAAGCCCTTGTCCAACGCGCCTCGCTGTGGCCAACCCTCGGTCGGTTAACGAGACCAGAGCTATCGTTGCGTTTGTATTTAGGCTGATCACTTTTCAGTGCCTTGACGATATTCGTGTGTAAAAGTGGGATCATAGAGCTTTGAACGGGCGTACCCGTTCACAGGGTCTAAGAAATCCCCCACTAGAATTTGAGCTTGTTTACGAATCCCTGCAGCCTTAACTTTGTCTACAATTGTTTCCAAGGTCCCCTCAAGAACCTCTTCATCAGGCCAACTTGCTTTAGCGATCACTGCAATGGGCGTAGAAGCAAGGTAACCGCCTTCTAGCAATGC
>DASRMG010000164.1:0-3815 GCA_035648035.1 Desulfosporosinus sp.
ATTTTTTACTGTGCATAAATCTTTGCCGTATTCTACAAAAGCTATTTATAATCCTGCCAATTTTCGAGAAAATGTTCTAAAGGCTTGATATATATAGAAAAATGGTGCGAAAAATTGTTGCCAATTCACGCGCCATTTGGAGGTCATTTAAGCATTTTGCACCGTAGAACGGAACCCGTTACCGTCCATTGCAGGTGTTTTCTTGATTTTTGGTGACGCGCCGAATCAGCGCGATCTCAATGTCAGCTTATTTGTAGTTTAGAGCACGGGTGCGTCTTTGTCAACAGCTGGTAAAGCATAGAAATATTGCGCTGTTGGCAAGTCTCTAATGTATACATTATAATCAACAAATTAATAGAGGAATTCCTATAGCTCAGAACGAATGAAGTTAAAATAAATGCTTAAATATGTAAAGTTAAAGAGAAAAATGGAAGGAGCAATCGCTTGATTCAATTAGAAGGCGTCAATAAACATTTTGGCCATCTCCACGTTCTCAAAGATATTAATCTTACTGTAAAGTCGGGGGAAAAACTAGTCGTCATTGGACCTAGTGGATCAGGCAAGAGTACGTTGATACGATGCATGAACCTCCTGGAAAAGCCTAGTTCTGGTAAAGTTACAGTTGACGGGGTAGAAATCACTGCTCATAAGGCGCAGGTTGCCAAAGTTCGTCAGTCAGTAGCCATGGTCTTTCAACAATTCAATCTCTATCCCCATAAGACGGTCCTAGAGAATTTAACATTAGCTCCTATTCTGATTAAGGGGGTACCTAAGGACGAAGCAACAGAATCCGGCATGGCTTTACTTAAGCGTGTAGGGCTGAGTGATAAATTCAAGGTGTATCCATCACAGCTTTCGGGGGGGCAACAGCAACGTGTGGCCATTGCTCGGGCTTTAGCTATGCGACCGAAGATTATGCTTTTTGATGAACCCACATCGGCTTTAGATCCGGAAATGATCCAGGAAGTATTGGATGTTATGGTTGATCTGTCGCATGAGGGCATTACAATGGTTGTTGTCACCCATGAAATGGGTTTCGCTAAAACAATTGCGGATCGCGTCATCTTTATGGATGAGGGACTAATTGTAGAATCCAATACTCCTCAACAGTTTTTCGAAAATCCAACGAATGAGCGTACTAAGTCATTTCTAAGCCGTATTTTGCGTTAACGCAGTTTTTCTGCGACTGAGAGAGTTAAATGAGGAGGATTTTAAATGAAAAAAGTTGGAATAGTTTTAACAAGTTTATTATTAGTTGTAGGATTGGTAACTGGATGTGGGTCGACTGCGCCTGCTGCTACCCCCACACCAAGTGCTAACGGTCTGTCGGCGGATGTCCAGGCTATTAAAGACCGAGGGGTTCTCAAAGTAGGCGTTAAAGTAGATGTTCCCAACTTCGGATATAAAGATCCAAAGACTGAAAAAGTTGAGGGCTTTGAAATTGATTTAGCTAATGTAATTTCCAAGAAGATTATAGGTACTGAAAAAATTGAAACCACAGCCGTCACAGCAAAAACACGAGGGCCTTTGCTGGATAGCGGGAGCGTTGATCTTGTTATCGCGACCTTTACTGTTACAGAAGTACGTAAAAAGAGCTACAATTTCTCGGATGCTTATTTTACGGATGGTGTAAGATTATTAGTTAAAAAGAGTTCTGGCATTAAGAGCCTAAAAGACTTGGACGGTAAAAAGATTGGTGTAGCACAAAGTGCGACCAGTAAGAAGGCAATTCAGGAACAAGCGAATATAGTTAAAGCGAAAGTCAGCTTCTTGGAATTTAGCACTTATCCGGAAATTAAAACGGCATTGGAGGCAGGGCGCGTAGATTGTTTCTCCGTAGATGGCTCCATACTCTTTGGATATTTGGATGATTCAACGACGATCTTGGAGGATAGCTTTAGTCCACAGGACTATGGAGTTGCCTCTAAAAAGGGGAATGATGGATTAGCTAAAGTAGTTAATGAAACAATTGCTGAGTTAAAAACATCTGGTGAACTCGATAAAATGATCCAAAAGTGGGGTCTTAAATAGTGGTCGGAGCTTTTGCCTGGTTTAAATGGGAGGCGCTTTTCCGTGACTGGGCGGTATTTGCTGAAGGGCTTAGAACTACCATTTCAGTGACTGTCCTTGCGCTAACCTTGGCTCTAATACTCGGGATTGTATTTGGGGTATTGGGGACCTCTCAGTGGACATTTGCTAGGGTAATAAGTCGCATATATGTAGAATTTATTCAGAATACGCCACTTGTTATCCAAGTTATTTTTCTGTATCATGGGCTTCCTCACATGGGAGTAATGTTGCCTGTTTTTGCAGTGGGTGTTCTTAGCGTTGGTGTGTATCATGGTGCTTATATTGCCGAAGTGGTCAGGGCAGGAATCAACTCGATCCACAGGGGACAAATGGAAGCGGCCTTATCTCAGGGATTTAGTTTTTGGGGAGCCATGCGGCATATCATCTTGCCGCAGGCATCTCGTATAGTTTTGCCACCGCTCACTAATCAAGCAGTTAACTTGATTAAAAATACATCGGTACTTGCTATTGTCGCTGGCGGTGACCTAATGTATCGTGCTGACTCTTGGTCAAGCGACAATATCTATTACGGACCTGCGTACGTTACTGTTGGGTTGCTCTATCTCCTTCTTTGTTTACCTCTAGCGACACTCACACGCCACTTAGAGCGTAAGTCGGGGGTGTCATCATGATTCAAGAGGTATTAAAGCCTGAAATATTTCGTTTTCTAGGTCAAGGGCTTTTGACGACTCTCTACATTGCCGTCATGGCCATTTTGCTCAGTTTCGTTTTCGGAACCCTCCTTGGGATTGCGCGCTACTCCAAAAACCCTATTCTTGGAAGAATAGCGGCAGTGTACATTGAGTGTGTTCGGAACATCCCCATGCTTCTTTTTATTTTTGCTTTTCGGTTTATGACCACGTTAGAACCGGTTAATGCAGGAATTGTCGCTATCGCCGTCTTCACTTCGGCCATTATTGCCGAAATTGTGCGAGGTGGGTTAAACTCCATCGATCCAGGGCAGTGGGAAGCGGCGAAGTCACAGGGGCTTTCCTATAGTCATACCTTGATGCATATCATCTTGCCACAAGCTATGCACAAGATGATTCCTCCATTAGTATCTCAGTTCATAACGGTCATTAAGGACACGTCCTTTGTCTGGGTTGTAGGCGTGGAAGATCTCACGGGTAAAGGTATGATTATTCTAGGGCAACACGGCACGACCAGTCAGTTCTTTACGATTTTTGGGATGATCGCTGCAACTTATTTCGTAATGAATTATTTACTTTCTATTTTGGCACGGCGGCAACAGTTTAAAATGATTCATCAAAGTTATTAATCTTTAGTTGGACGAGTTCACTGCTACGCTTCGTTAGAAATTAGGGGCTCTGATTATGATTATCAGGGTCTCTTTTTCACAAGAAGTTTAGCCTATTACTTCATGACATTTTTCTATCTTGCCCTACTGAGTCTATTGGTGTATAATAGAGCTGTATTCAAATATTCAGTATATTTGTTATTTTCATAATAATACGTATATTAATAGGAGGAACTATATATGGCTCAACTTGCGGTAGGTACTTTAACTGTGGAATTGGATGAAGAAGGCTTTCTGGAGGATCAGTCAAATTGGAATGAAGATGTAGCCAAAGCGCTTGCTATCACTGAGGCTGTACAAGAACTTACGGAAGAGCATTGGACAATGATTAACTACATTAGGGACTATTATGAGGAATATAGTATTGCCCCTGTGGTTCGTAAAATGGTTAAAGATACTGGTTTTAACCGTGACAAGATCTATATTT
>DASRMG010000165.1:0-6222 GCA_035648035.1 Desulfosporosinus sp.
ACTCTTTGGTGTCTGGTTTATCGGGAAAGGGTCAATTGATAAGTTTGATCGATCCATCCCGTATCTGCGCATATGCTATTTGGGCAAAGCTCCTTGCTCATTTCAAGTATTCTTACTTTCCCGTTTTGAGTTTCGATATAGCCGATATGATTGTTAAAGTTAAAATCAAACTTTTTAACCTCATCAGAATTATTCATGGCGATTTTCTTCACCACTTTATTGTCAACACTAATAATAATTTTACTGGTCTGAGGGTTTGATTTTGTAAGCATTGGAATTCCTATAGCTAATAAACTCAATAGTACAATGACAATGACAATTATTTTCTCTAATTTCTTCATAGTTACTTTTCACCACTTGTTCTTTATACACTATATAAAGTTAATCGTATGAAGATAAACTTGAGTTACCCTAGCGCACCGTTCCAAATCGGTATTGCTGCTAATATCACGACATATCGTAAAACTAATCCACCTACGACGAGGCAAACATCACCTGCTAAGACACTAACGGAAGCAGAACGAGCGTGTCCAGTAGCCGCTTGCTCTGTATATGCTGCTGTTGTTACGAGTACATGCGCTTTAGAAAGCTGAGTGATTCTAAGGACCTGAGCCACTAAGGGGAAGGCTAATCCCGCAACGACTAAAATGGCCCAGAAAGGAAGGGCTAAGGAACCAGAAACAATCATCTTAGCAGATTCAACGGCAACCGGACCGTTTGCTCCAGATATCATCAGTCCTAAGAAAGCCGCCAGAACTGCAATTTCGGCTAATACGAGGAATACGTGCACTTTGCATACGAATTTTTCATTACCTTCAGCGCCCTTTTCCAGTAAGTGCCCCAACAGTACAGTTAGGGAAAGACCTGTGGAAAGCGCTGAGATGACAAACAAAACGGGCATTAAGAAGGTATTCCAGATTGGAACTTCTTTGATCACCGAAATTAATAGGCCAGTATAGGCCCCCGTTGAGATTGCCAGTAAAGCTCCAATAGAGGCTAAAAAATTGGGAATCTCTTTCTTTTTCCAAGCCAGAAATGCCACAACTAAACCAACAGCAATGAAACCAGATAGAATGTAGACGCCCCAAGTCATCACTGATTTCGGGTTAGCCAGTAATCCAATAAGTAACCATGGCTTTTTCAAACCTTGACCCAGGTCAAATACTAAAAGTGCTGTTCCAATAGCAACTATTGGCGCTGCTACCAAGTAACCAATCCTTTTAAGTGCAGGTGCATTACCTAAATATCCTTTACTTGCGGCAAACGATGTCAAATAGGCCCCCGCCCCTAAACCACCTAAAAATAGATAGATAACGATTAACCAACCCCACTGTTCTTCCATTGTCTTTCCCTCCTACGCTTTCGGAATAAATACATATGATGGTTTTGTCAGATTAGATGACGGTAAATTCATAATTTGAGAAGTGGCGCCTTGAGTCTTGGAAAGCTCATCCATATCACCATAAGTTAATGCATTCACTGGACAGGCTGAGGTACAAGCAGGTTTTTGACCATTATCTTGTCTCTCATAACAGAAACTACACTTAGAAACTGCACCGGTTTCTTGGCCCAACATTGGAGCATGATATGGGCACGCGTAGAGGCAGTAACCACAACCGACACATTTTTTAGAATCATGAACAACGATCCCGTCTTTAGCCCTCTTCTGATAGGCACCTACCGGGCACACTTTAACACAAGATGGGTCTGCACAATGATTGCAGCTCATTGATAGGAAGAGCTCTTCTTCAGGCGTCTCTTTCACTAATACTTTACGCCATTCAACGCCTTTTTCCCACTTATTGGTATTTTTACAAGCTCTCGCACAAGCATGACAGTTAATGCATTTTGATTGATCATACATAAATCCTAATTGCTTTGTCCCTGCATCTGAAGCAGACTCCGCCATAACCGGCCTCGATTTAATTATCGGTAAACCCAGCGCCACTAATGCTGTCGCCACAACACCAAGTTTAATTACAGAGCGACGACTTAGCGTCTTAACCTTGTACTTAGCCATTTAATCACAACCCTTTCGATTTTGCTTGAACCTTACTAAATCAATGCATGAAACCCTTAGTGTATCTTTTATGTACGTTAGCTCACTAGGGTTAAATTAAGCACTGAGTACAGGCCATTTAGTTGAGGGGCAAAAAATCCTCATTCATTACGCCTTCAGACGTAAAAACGATCGTTTGGTCCTTAAATATGGTCCAGTCCTAATACTATGCAAGATTAGTGCCAATCGTGGAATTACCAGTTCTAAGGGTTTTGGTTTATTGCAGTGTAAACTTTTCTACAACCAGCGGTTAACACTGTTAACTCACTGAACAAAAGGTTAACACTTTGCATATAAACTATCTCTGAAGAGGATGACTCGTACAATTTAATCTAAAAATGTAAAATAAATCCTCTGATGAAAATCAAAGGATTTGTTCTTTTTAGTATTATTTCCCGTAAACACAGTGCAATGTCAATGCTAACAAACCGGGGGCCGATATATATATATAGGATAGGAATAGGCCACTGGCCCTCAGTTCCTGTACATGTGAATGAATAACTGACGGAGATTAAGCAATTCTTTGAGAAAGATTATTATTGATTTGCAACTTCACTAATGTGAGTTAACAGTGTTAACTCCCTTATCCATAATTAGTTGAATTACTAAGATCCGTGCCTTATAATACAAATGGTTACTATGAAAAGAATATGCTTAGCGACTGTCATCGTGAAAAACCGAAACAGATAAATAAGTATTACTATTTATCGCTAAGCCAAGCTAAGGAGAATTACAACAACAACATGCAAAAACAACTGTTTGACCAGTTCCCCTATGCTATAATTCGAGTTAATGTAGCGCACCAGGTTACGCTGACCAATCTCCTGGGACAGGATCTACTAAAGAAATTTGATTCTGACTTTTTACCAAAGATTCTCGAGGAACATTTGGAACCAGATTTTATAAAATACAGAGTTCTACCTTCGGGTGAGATTGTGTTTGTTCAAGTCTTTGTTGTCAATGGAACGAGCGACACACTTATTTTAATTGGTTATGAGGTGGATTTTCTTTCCCATCTCCCTTCACCCTTTGAACAAATCCTAGAAGATTTCACGACTGATCCTAACGTTGTTAATCAACGCATTGTAAGTCTAGTCCAAGAAGCTGCTACATTTGAACGATTTGACTTGCTGAGGCTGAATAGAACCCTTCTTAAATATACTGTGGAATATTCTATTGGGTTAACCTTCGAAGGCCCTGACGTCTTGCATGCCCCCTCCTCTTCTGTATCGGAAACTGGAGTGGGATGGATATTGAAGAATTCTGCCCCGTATCTTGTTGAAACGTTGTCTCCAGAGGTGTTTTCTTTTGAAGAAGATCCAATGCTTTATCAAGCTGGATTGCGATCCATTCTCAGAATTCCGATTGTCTTTGATCAAGGGTTGATAGGAGCAATACTCTTAGCAAGTACGGAACCCGGACAATTCACAATAGAAGATGCCATGTTTTTAGAGATTCTCGCAAAGTTAGTAGCCCCATCTTACGTTTATGCAGGTGTCCAACTTCAACATGAGTTCCAAACATTGGGTACTTCCACTCTACTTCAAACGATTGTATCGACCGTTTCCGATCACTTTAATTATAATTTTTTCAGTCAATATTGTAACCATTTAGTACTAAACGCTAAGGTGGATTGTGTCGGAATATACCTCATTGATCAGAAAATCAAACAATGTTGTAAAATTGCAGAAACTGGTGAAAACGCAGAAGGACTCGGTATATGGGTCCCTCTATTAAACACTGGAATTGGAGAAATGATTAAGTCAAAGGGTATTACCGCCTTTAATCTTGCAGATCCCTCTTTTAAAGATATGGGAAAAGAATTGACCGGTCAAGGTATTACGGCGATTCTATATGCACCAATTGAAGACCAAGAAGGAAATATAATTGCAGCACTAACCGGATTAACTTCAGACGAATTTGCACTGTCTTTAGCTACAGCAGGTATATTTAAGTGCGCTTCAGACCATCTTGGAATGATTCTATCGAACATGCCCCTTGACCTTCCGGTTGAAGTGGGTCCGCAACCTGTACAGGTTTCAACAGTTCCAAAGGGATTTGAACATATTATAGGTTCGTCAGAGATTATACAAGAGACCATTCGCCATGCCTCAGTGGCCGCTAAATATGATTTTCCGATTCTTATTACCGGAGAGACAGGAACCGGTAAAGAACTGTTTGCCAAAGCGATCCATCAGTTTGGGCCTGCCTCAAAAGGCCCGTTTATTGTTGTTAACTCTGCGGCAATTCCTCCTAATTTGTTAGAGTCTGAGCTTTTTGGATATACGGAGGGTGCCTTTACAGGAGGAATAAAGGGCGGTAAAAGAGGGAAATTTCTGTTAGCGGATGAGGGAACAATCTTTCTGGATGAAATTGGAGAACTACCTTCAGAATTACAAGCAAAACTCTTAAGAGTGGTTCAAGAACAGGAAGTAGAACCTCTGGGATCATGTAAACCCATTCCAGTTCATGTACAAATTATTTCAGCAACACATCGTGATCTTGTGTCTATGGTCCAACAAGGAGAATTCCGAGAAGACTTACTTTATCGGTTAAATGCTATAGAAATAAAGATTCCTCCTTTACGGCAACGTGGTATGGATATCCTTGATTTTGCCGAAAATATGCTCACTTTTTTAGCTCGAACACACGGAACGTCCATTAAGATTCTCTCACCTGAAGCGAGAGTGCAGTTTCTAAAATATTCTTGGCCTGGAAACGTTCGTCAACTTCAAAATGTCATTAATCGGCTGTTTGTTTTCGTAGAAGGTCAAGTGATTCACTCACGAGATCTTCCGCCTGAAATGTATACTCAAGATTCCCATGAAACAAAGACTGAGCATGAGAAACTTCAACATTTGTTAAAGGAATTCGAGGGAAATAAGACAGCCTTAGCGCATTATCTAGGGATTACACGCACTGGATTATGGAAGAAGTTAAAACGTCTTGGTTTGCAATAAGCAATATAAAGCGAAAAAATGTATCCAAAAGTAAACCTTATAGTGAATCTACACAATATAACTTATAATAGCCTCAGGTAAATATTTCTCAATATATCCTCTGATGATTTCCTCAGCAGGATTTCTATATTCATTACGATAGGTATACTTCCCTAGTCCCTTCGTTCTCATCTTACTCTTATTAAGTAGATTTACTGCTTTTGGCATGCTTTCAGTATTAATATAGAAATTAGGGAGACCATAGGTCATAAATATTACTTCTATAAATAATTGTTCCTTAAGCTTGGGTAATAAATTCTCCTTAACTTCCTTAAACATATTACCATATAGTAATTCCCAGCCCTCTTCTAAAATTATTGGGGCGATGTTTAATCCTATTCTATATCCAGCTTCAAACATTTTATTTGCAGCAATAATCCTCTCTTTTAAGCTACTCGTGCCAAATTCTACTTTTTCTATAATCTCTTGTGGATTAATCGAAATACGCATCTGTGTATGTCCATTATGATCAGCTGTTAATAAGTCATCCACAGCATCAAACTTTGTTGCAAAAGTAGCTGTTGCATTTTCTAGCTTTCCGAACACCTCAATGGCCCATTTCAAGTTTCCTGTTATCGTATTTTCAAGAACCATATCTGAATTACTACCTAATTCATAAACCTTATGTTCCCCTAATTGATTGATTGTCTTCTTCACTTTATTTATAATTTCATCTCTATTCATATATATTCTAAGATAAGAGTTAGTATTGAAATGACAAACTAAATAACAATAAAGACATGAGGCAGTACATCCACTAGAAGTAAAAGGAACTATATAATCTCCGCTTTTATCATTTGGTGTCAGTTTAATAGTTTTTCTCGTACCTAATATTAGGTATTTTTTCATTTTCGTGAATTCCTTATTAGGCAGATGTCTTAGTGCTTCTATTCTGTGATGGCTTTTTATAGAAATAAGTGGGATATTTAATTCTTTATATCTATCTAATAATTCTTTTCCTTGCTCATATTCAGTGACTACTTCTTCATAATAAACTCGCAATGGTATAAAAGGTTTCATTATAGCCTCCTTGTAAGATAGAGCTAGGGTTGATGGTTCAAACCCAACTCGAACGTTCTTTGATAACTCACACCATATTGTTCAGATTAATTAGTTGACACGTTAGACCTCTATCGCTAAACATCGTGTTATGATCATTGTTGT
>DASRMG010000166.1:0-22733 GCA_035648035.1 Desulfosporosinus sp.
CTCTCAACAGCGTTAATCTTAAATTCAGTCGAGTAGGTATTGCATTTTTTCCTCATAACTATACCCCCTAAATTTAGTCTACACTACATTTCATTTTCGTGTCTACTTAAGGGGGTATAGTTCAACATAGGGTCCACTTTACAATTAATTGTTTTGGGCTTTTCTTTTTAACTTTCTTACTGTCTTATTGTGATAAAAAGAATAAGCTCATAATATTATTAGAATTTTATGAATTTGAAGGAAATATGCTTAAACATCACGAATAATTAAAAATATAGGATAAATAACTATTCATGAGGAGGAGTCATATGTACCGCGTTGTTAAAAAAACAATCTTGGCACCGGCCATAGCCCTGCTAGAAGTTGATGCCCCCGGCGTGGCTGCGAAAGTAGAGCCAGGCCAATTTGTTATTGTGCGTGTCAATGAACTGGGCGAGCGAATTCCACTGACAGTCATGGATTTTGACCGAGAAAAAGGGACCATTACGATTGTTGTACAAGATGTGGGATATTCTTCATCCCTGATCATCGCTATGAATGAAGGGGATAAATTTGAGGACTTTGTTGGACCGTTAGGTGTGGCTTCAGAAATTGAAAATCATGGTACCGTTGTTTGTATTGGAGGGGGTTTGGGAATAGCTCCCATTTATCCAATCGCGCGGGCTTTAAAAGATGCTGGGAATCATGTCATTTCTGTCTTAGGTTCAAGAAGTGCGGATCTTTTGATTTTAGAAGATGAAATGCGTGCTGTGAGTAGCGAAGTGGTTATTGCCACGAACGATGGCAGCAAGGGCGTTAAAGGGTTTGTGACAGATGGGTTAGCACAAGTCTTAGCCCAAGGAAATAAGGTTAAGGTGGTCTGGGCCATTGGCCCAATGGTTATGATGAAAGCCGTTGTGGAGTATACTCGGCCGTTAGGAATCAAAACGATTGTCAGCATGAATCCAATCATGGTTGACGGGACTGGAATGTGTGGGGCTTGTCGGATTAGTGTTGGCAACGAAACAAAATTTGCCTGTGTGGATGGACCAGAATTCGATGGACATCTGGTGGATTTCGATTTAGCGATGAAACGTCTAGCTTTCTATAAAGATGAAGAGAATCGAGCCAAGGCTCGGCTGGAATGTGACCACGAAGGAGGGCACCACTAATGGCTGAGATTGTTGAAAAGGTTAAGAAAGTAAAAATACCTCGTCACGCAATGCCTTGCCAAGATCCTAAGGTAAGAGCCCATAATTTCGAAGAAGTAGCCACAGGCTATACAACTGAAACTGCGGTGGAAGAAGCCAAGCGATGTTTACAATGTAAGGAGCCAAAGTGTATTACAGGGTGTCCTGTAGAAGTTCTGATTCCAGATTTTATTAAAAAAATTGCTGAAGGGGATTTTGAGGAAGCCGCAAGAGTCCTTAAGATTAAGAATTCCTTACCTGCAGTTTGTGGTCGAGTTTGCCCACAAGAATCTCAATGCGAAAGTAAATGTATCCTAGGTATCAAAGGGGAGTCTGTCGCGGTGGGGCGTCTCGAGCGTTTTGCTGCAGATTATGGAATGAAGGCAGGAGAAGCAACGTTTGAGGAAGTGTCCCCAACCGGTAAACGGGTGGCGATCATTGGGGGTGGACCTTCGGGCTTGGCCTGCGCTGGTGATCTTGCTAAGGCAGGACATAGAGTGACGATCTTTGAGGCACTGCATGTCGCCGGGGGCGTTTTGATGTACGGAATTCCTCAGTTTCGGTTGCCCAAGGAAATTGTGCAGACGGAAATAACCAACCTGAAAAAAATGGGCGTTGAAATCCTCACGAACCAAGTGGTGGGCAAAATTACTTCGGTGGATGAACTGATGGAAAACGGCTATGACGCGGTGTTTATTGGAACCGGCGCCGGACTTCCGTACTTTATGGATATTCCTGGAGAAAACCTTAATGGGGTCTATTCTGCGAACGAATTTTTAACCCGGACTAACTTAATGAAGGGTTACAAATTCCCTGATTATTGCACCCCAGTTAAAGTAGGCAAAAATGTAGCAGTTCTCGGTGCAGGAAACGTCGCAATGGATTCGGCACGCACCGCCTTACGTTTAGGGGCTGAAAATGTTTATATTATCTACCGACGTTCTCGTAATGAAATGCCAGCAAGGAATGAAGAACTGGAACATGCGGAAGAAGAAGGAATTCAATTCCGTCTCCTAACGAACCCCGTTTCCATCCAAGGCGATGAGCGAGGTTGGGTTAGTAGCTTAACTTGTCTGCGCTATGAACTTGGAGAACCGGATGCTTCTGGACGACGTTCTCCCATCGCTATTCCAGGCTCCGAATTTGATATTCCGATGGATACGGTGGTTGTGGCGATTGGGCAAGGTCCTAATCCTTTGGTAACCACGTCTACTCCAGGATTAGTTTTGAACAAACGTGGCAACATTGTTGCAGACGAGGAAACTCTCATGACGTCTAAACCAGGTGTTTTCGCGGGTGGAGATATTGTTACCGGGGCTGCTACCGTCATTTTAGCGATGGGCGCTGGTAAAAAGGCAGCTAGTGGTATCAATCAGTACCTTAAACCAATATAAACTATATTGAGTTTGTGTATAGTATAGATATTATAGAAGGAGTGTTGTCAATTGACTCAGTTATTGGACGGTAAAGCAGTGGCGAAAGTTCTGAAGGAAGAAATTCGTGTTGAAATTGCTCAGTGGAAAGATAAAGGGGTACAGCCAAAACTTGCGGTGATTCTTGTCGGAGACGACCCTGCCTCAGTGGTTTATGCACGGTCAAAGCAGAAAGTCTGCGAGGGTATTGGCATGGCCTTTGAACTCTTCACAATGCCTCCAAGTACTCCAGAAGCCGAGATATTAGCACGCATTGAGGTTTTAAACCAAGACCAAGCCGTGCATGGCATTATGATTGAACTGCCCCTTCCTAAGGGAATTTCGAAAAATGCTATTATGGCAGCAGTGCGCCCAGAGAAAGATGTCGATGGGGTTCATCCCATTAACCGTGGATATATACTCAGTGGACAAGAGGGGCTTTTCCCGGCCACACCACTCAGTTGTATTGAGTTGCTTTTGCGTTCCGGTGTTAAAATTGCTGGAAAACATGTGGTGCTTGTTGGTCGTGGAGAAACTGTTGGCAAACCTTTGGTCTTTCTCATCTTGAAACACGATGCCACCGTCACCATCTGTCACTCCAAAACACCAGATTTAGGGGCGTTCACTCGTCAGGCAGACATTCTCATTGCAGCCGTTGGTCGCGCTAAGATGATCAAAAAAGATATGGTTAAGCCAGGTGCGATTGTCGTTGATGCAGGGATTAATCAAATCCCTGGGGGTATTTGTGGAGATGTAGATTTTGAAAATGTTCAAGAGATTACCTCGTTGATCTCACCGGTACCGGGAGGAGTGGGTTCGTTAACCACCGCTTTGGTAATGCGTAACGTTCTAAAAGGAATCGTTTTACAAGGGGGAGCGCTTTAATGGACACAAACAAAGTTTGGGAATGGACCACGGAAGAATTTCTGACGGTTTCTGCTAGCGGCTCACCGACACCAGGTGGGGGCAGTGTTTCCGCTTATGTTGGAGCCCTTGCTGCATCGATGACTTGTATGGTCGCTAATCTGACCCTTGGCAAGGAAAAGTACAAAGAGGTAGAACCGCAAGTGAAAGAGATCCTATCTCAGGCCGAGATGGTACTTTCGTTATTAAAGACTGGCTTAAGTCAGGATATTTCCGAATTCTCTAATTTTATGGCCGTTTTAAAATTACCAAAAGGCACCGAAGAGGAAAAAACTGTTCGTACTGATAAACTGCAAAAGGTGTTAGTTTCAGCAACGGATACTCCTCTTGGGATTTCCCAAAATTGTTTTAAGATCTTACAATTGGCCCAGGAACTTGCTCCAATTGGTAACAAAGGCGCCATTAGTGATGTTGGCGTGGCGGCATATTTAGCGGAAAGTGCGTTAAAATCAGCCATGCTTAGTGTAGACATTAACCTTCCCGGGATTAAAGATGAGGACTATCAAGCACGGGTAAAGGCTGAAAGAACTAAACTCTTTGAACAAGCAGCTGTCCTTAGTGCCGAGATAGTGGCGGTCGTCCAAAGCAGAATGTAGAATACGCAACACCTACAGTAGGGGCACGATGCATCGTGCCCTATTTTTTGTTATGATAGACATTGAGGTGAGTGTATGCCTAAAATATGGACGGTATCGGAGATTGTAGGTCAAATCGGCCAAGTCCTCCAGGATAGAGTGGACTTGCAAAACTGCTGGATCAGTGGTGAGCTATCGAACTTTAAGAACCACCGTGCTTCTGGACACTGGTATTTTACTCTCAAAGACCAGTCGTCTAGTCTCAAAGGGGTGATGTTTCGAAGTCGGTCCGAACGCGTGAAATTTATCCCTGCGGATGGATTAAAGGTGATGATTCGTGGAAATATACGAATGTACGAGCGAGAGGGAACCATTCAATTCTATGCCGAAGAGATGGAGCCAAGTGGACTCGGTCAGCTCTATTTGGCCTTTGAACAACTTAAAAAGAGGTTAGCGGAGGAAGGGCTATTTGACCCCTTAGCGAAAAAAGAGATCCCACGTTTTCCCCGACGTATCGGCATTATAACGAGCCCAACGGGCGCTGCCATCCGAGATATCATTAACATTATCAGTCGTCGTAATCCAGGGATGTCGTGGATCTTGGCGCCTTCTGCGGTCCAAGGGGAAGCAGCACCACGGGAATTAGCTCAGGCACTCACCCGGCTTAACCGCTATGGAGCCGTCGATGTGATCATCATTGGACGTGGTGGGGGATCCTTAGAAGAGCTGTGGGCTTTTAACACAGAAGTCGTCGCTCGTGCTATTGCAGCCTCTGTCATACCCGTCATATCAGCGGTAGGGCATGAAACAGATGTGACCATTTCGGATTACGTTGCGGATTTGAGAGCACCTACTCCGTCGGCCGCGGCAGAACTCGCGGTACCTATATTGGAGGATTTGCAGGCTCAAGTGGCTCAACTGATGGTTCAGTTAAAAGCTGCCATGGCGATGTTGATTGAGCGCAAACGCCAGACGCTTGAAGGGCTTGCCAATAAGGGCCCGCTGAAAGATCCTTTCTGGCGTATCGATCAAAATCGTCAACGCTTAGATACCTTGCAAATGCGTATTCAGGAGAGCATGACTAGATTTGTAGCGGATAAAAATGGTATACTAAATCTATTGACGGCTAAACTAGATTTACTGAGTCCTTTGGCTATTCTAGGCCGAGGATACTCTTTGAGTTACGATGTAGAAGGGAATCTTTTGCGCTCTACTAACCAGGTAGAGGTGCAGCAACAGATTCGGATTCGTTTAGGCGAAGGCACCTTAAGTTGTCAAGTGTTAGAGAAGGAGATTTAATCCATGAGCAAAGAAAAGTGGGCGGATGACCTCTTTGGTGAATCTTCTGAGCTTAAAGAAGCTAAAGCTACTTGTGATGAGCAGAAAGAAGAAGCGGTTTCCTTGGAAACTGGTCTTCAACAGCTAGAAATGATCGTTAAAACACTGGAGCAAAAAGATCTTCCCTTGGAAAAGGCCTTAAATTTTTTTAAGGACGGCGTGGGTCTTGTTCAGTATTGTTCTAGCGTGCTGAATGAAGCGGAAAAGCAGATGGAGATTCTACTAGTTGGTCCGGATGGACAATTGCAAGTAAAGCCAGTAAATTTTGGAATGGAAGGATGAACGACGAACGTGTTCAAGGAAACCTTTCAACGATATATCACCATGATCGAACAGTTCCTGGCTCAATTGCCTTGGGACAAAAAAGTTTTAAATCAGAGCATGTACTATTCCCTCATCGGAGGAGGCAAACGTATTAGACCAGTTTTGGCGCTCGCTTCTGCGGCAGCCGTGGGGGGAGACCTAGAAGCGGTTCTGCCCTCTGCAGTTTCGTTAGAGCTGATTCACACCTATTCGTTAATTCATGATGATTTACCAGCGATGGATAATGATGACTATAGAAGGGGTAGATTATCCAATCATAAGGTATTTGGTGAGGCTAACGCAATTCTAACGGGGGATGCGTTATTGACCTATGCCTTCGAACTACTCGCTGACCCAGGCGCGAACAAGCCCGAGAGACAGCTCCGTATTATTCGTGAGGTTGCGGTAGCCGCCGGAAAAGAGGGTATGGTTGGAGGGCAAGTCGCGGATGTCGCCGGAGAGGGAAAAAAGTTAAATTTGGAAGAAATAGAAGCAATTCATAAGAGGAAAACAGGGGCCCTGTTGATCGCTTCTGCCCGGCTCGGAGGAATTTTAGGCGGAGGAACTGAACAACAGGTTCAGGCTCTCACTGATTATGCCCAGGCGCTGGGACTTGCCTTCCAGATAAAAGATGATATTTTGGATGTGGTAGGGAACAGTGAAATACTTGGTAAACCTGCGGGGAGCGACCTTCGCCAAGGTAAGGCGACCTACGTTTCTTTGCTTGGGCTGGAAGGCTCAGAGCATCAATTGCATGACCAAATTCTCAAAGCACAAGCTTCTTTAAAGTCCTTTGATGAAGACGCAATCTTTCTAATTGAGCTAGCTTACTATATTGAACAACGCCAGCATTGAAAGAGGTCATTAGCATGCCGTTTATCCCTGGAATATTTTACAATGCTATCTTAGTCTCAGCTGCGACTGCATGGGCTATAGCCCAACTACTTAAAGTACTTGTCAGTGTGATTCTGTTAAGAAAATTAGATTTACAACTTATTTTCAGCTCAGGCGGGTTCCCAAGTTCCCACTCTGCAACCGTGAGTGCATTGGCTTTAGGGATTGGGAAATACTATGGGTGGCATTCTCCGATCTTCGCGGTAGCCGCCGTTTTTGGTATCATTGTGCTGTATGATGCGGCAGGCGTACGCCGAGCAGCGGGGCTACAGGCAGAAGTTCTCAATCAATTGGTGGAACGTATGTATCCGAACCTAAACATTAAGAAAAAGCGCTTGAAAGAACTGATCGGGCATACCCCGTTCGAAGTATTTGCAGGTGTGATCGTAGGAATCATTGTAGGTTTGCTACTATAAAATGACGGATTGACGTCAACAAGGGGGCAAGAAAGATGAGACTGCTCGATAATATTCATGCGCCGAAGGACTTGCGCAAATTGAATTTAAAACAACTTAATAAACTAGCTCAAGAGATTCGGCAAGAAATGATTGACGTGGTCTCCAAAAACGGTGGACATTTGGCGTCGAACCTAGGGGTCGTGGAACTTACCTTGGCGTTACACCGGACATTTGATAGCCCTTGCGACAAGATTATCTGGGATGTCGGTCATCAGACCTATATACATAAACTCTTAACGGGTCGCTTGGAGCAGTTTAAGACCATTCGCCAATTTAATGGACTGTCAGGGTTTCCTAAACGCACAGAAAGTGATTGCGATTGCTTTGGCGTCGGCCATTCTAGTACGTCTATTTCGGCTGCTGTGGGATTTGCTAAAGCACGCGATGTTTTGGGAGAGGCACACAACGTTGTGGCGGTGATCGGTGATGGAGCCATGACGGGTGGCATGGCCTATGAGGCGTTAAACCATGCCGGACATAGTGAAACCAATATGATTGTAATACTCAATGATAATGAAATGTCTATTTCCCAAAATGTGGGTGCCATGTCCTCTTACCTTAGTCGCTTGAGGGTTGACCCACGGTATGATAAACGAAAAGAAGATATTGAGTATTTGTTGAAACGGATTCCGGTGATTGGAACAAAAGTTGCTAGAGTGGTCGCTAAAGCCAAAGATAGTTTAAAATATCTTCTGGTTCCGGGCCTAATCTTTGAGGAATTGGGTTTCACTTATTTGGGACCCATTGATGGACACGATCCAGTCATGCTAGAACAGATTATGTATCAGGCTAAACATAAAAAAGGCCCCGTACTAGTCCATGTCGTGACTCGTAAAGGAAAAGGGTACAAACCCGCAGAAGAAAATCCAGATATCTTTCATGGGGTCGGTCCGTTTGATCGGGAAACTGGGAAAATAATTAAGAAAGCAGCTCCACCCACCTATACCGCAGTGTTTGGAGATACACTATGTGCTATCGCAAATCAAGATTCTAAAGTTGTAGCCATCAGTGCTGCTATGCGTGATGGAACCGGACTTAAAAATTTCGCAATTCAATTCCCAGATCGTTTTTTTGATGTGGGTATTGCAGAACAACATGCCGTCACTTTTGCAGCAGGGTTGTCGTTTGGGGGTCTTAAACCTGTCGTAGCCATTTACTCGACTTTTTACCAGCGGGCCTATGACCAAGTATTACACGATGTCTGTTTACAGAAGGCCAATGTTGTCTTTGCCATCGATCGTGCAGGCGTCGTCGGGGATGACGGACCGACACATCATGGCGTCTTTGATATATCTTTCTTTAGGATTATTCCTAATCTGATCTTTATGGCACCAAAAGATGAAAATGAATTACAACATATGCTTTTTACAGCCATACAGCATTGTGGACCTGTGGCGTTGCGTTACCCAAGATCGGCCGGTCAGGGTGTGACAATGGATAAAGCGTTGAAGGAAATTCCCATTGGTAAAGCAGAGGTTTTACGAGAAGGTCGAGATTTGACATTAATCGGGGTGGGACCGATGGTTAATACTTGTCTTCTGGCAGCTCAGGCGTTAAGTCAGCGCGGCGTTGAGGCGGCGGTGATTAACCTGCGCTATATTAATCCTCTCGATCGGGAAGTGCTGACGCACTATGCACGAATGACTAAGAAAATAATAACCATAGAGGATAATGTTCTCAAGGGTGGCATGGGCAGCGCTATTTTAGAATTTTTACAAGAGGAAGGCCTTAACGGTGTAGCGCTCGAACGTATAGGGTATGATGGCTTCGTGGATCAAGGATCTACTGCCAAACTTCATGAGGTTCATGGCTTATCAGTTCAGGGGATTGTACAAGCAGCAGAACGCTTGCGCTTGCTTGGCCTGGTTACTGGGTCCGAGAAGGACCTGCTCATGGGTAAGTGAAGGAAGGGATATTGTGGGTAAAGGGAAAGAACGCATTGATGTTTTACTGGTTAAGAATGGATTAGCAACGAGTCGCGAAAAGGCTAAAGCAACCGTCATGGCGGGACTTGTGTTTGTCGGTGGACAACGCGTGGACAAGCCTGGCACTGAGTTGCGAGAGGACGTTGTGATCGAACTGAGAGGACAAACCCTGCCATTTGTTTCTCGAGGTGGACTAAAACTAGCGAAAGCAGTCGAGACCTTTTCGCTTCCCTTTAAGGATAAAGTGGTGGCAGATATAGGGTCTTCGACAGGAGGCTTTACTGATTGTGCCTTGCAAAACGGTGCGAAACGAGTTTATGCAGTGGATGTCGGATACGGACAGCTGGCGTGGAAACTCCAAACGGATCCTCGTGTTGTCTCAATGGAACGGGTGAATGCCCGCTATTTAACGAAAGAGTCTCTACCTGAGCAGGTGGATTGGATTGTTTCAGATGTAGCCTTTATCTCAATTACGAAGATATTCTCAGCCATGCTTGCCATTCTTAAGGAAGATGGGCAGGTGTTGTCTTTGATTAAACCTCAATTTGAAGCAGGTAGGGAACATGTCGGTAAAAAAGGCGTGGTCAAAGACAGTGCAGTACATAAACAAGTTTTGGAGTTTGTCCTCAGCCAAGCAGAAACTGTGGGCTTCCAAGTGTTGGGTCTGGATTATTCGCCAATTCGTGGCCCAGAAGGGAATATAGAATACCTTGCTTGGCTTGGCTTACAAAAGGGTTCATGCATAGATTGGCATAGTGAGCTAGAACGCGTGGTTCAAAATGCCCAGAAAGAGACGGGTTAACGAATGGAAAGAGTCGTTGGTTTATGGATTAACATGAGTAAACCGGAAGCCCAGACGTTTAGCCTCCAAATTAGAGCCTGGTTTGAAGCCCATGGGTGGGAAGTTTTAGAAGCGTGGAAGGATATTATTGAACGTAGAGCCCAATTCATTATTTCTTTAGGTGGCGATGGTACACTTCTGCAAGCAGCTAGAGAAGCAGCCTCGTTTGGGATCCCCGTGTTAGGGGTTAATCTCGGACGCTTAGGTTTTTTATGTGAGATTGAGCGGGACGACATTTTTGGCGCCTTAGAGAAGGTCGTGAATCAGAATTATATCATTCAAGAACGCTTGATGTTGAGTGCCACGGTTAAGAGGGTTGGCGAGGAGGATCTGACGCATCTCGTCTTAAATGACGTTGTGTTTTCTAGAGAGTGCACTGACTCTGTCATCACGCTACAAGCCAATCTGTCGGGGGAACCTACTATCAGTTATCCTGCAGACGGTCTGTTAGTTTCGACGCCAACGGGTTCTACGGCCTATTCCCTTTCGGCAGGTGGACCCGTTATCAGTCCAAATGTTCAAGCGATTTTATTGACCCCTTTGGCTGCGCATTCCTTGTCGGCACGCCCGGTAGTTGTCTCGGATTTAGAAGAAATAGAAATTATATTAATCAGTGGAGAGCAATGCCAAGTGATCTTCGATGGTGGTCATAGTGTTAGGATAGGTACTGGAGAAACCGTCATAATAAGAACTTCTCCCATTAAGGCTCAACTAATTCGTTTAGGAAGTCGAAGTTTCCCCCAAGTGGTGCGAGAGAAGTTGAGGGATCGTTGGCATGAGTAAGAGAGCGTGATGGTTCTTTGAAAGAACAAGGAGGTAGAGTATGAAAGCTCGACGCCAAATGAAAGTTCAGGAAATCATTACTAAGGAAATCATTCGCACTCAAGAAGATCTTGCAGATAAATTACGCCTGTCCGGCTTTGATGTCACACAGGCAACGGTCTCACGGGATATTAAAGAAATGGGTCTCATTAAAGTCCCCAGTGCTGGAGAGGATTACCGTTATGCTGTTCCGGCTGAAGTGCATCCGACAAACTTGCAAGATCGTCTTAAACGATTGCTTCGCGAAACAGTGGTTTCCATTAATGACACAGAAAGTCTCATCGTCATACGAACCATTCCTGGAAATGCCCATGCTTTAGCAGCAATCCTGGATAATAGCAATTGGGAAGAAGTTATTGGCACAGTCGCAGGGGATGACACGATTCTTTTGATTATCAAGCCGAAAGAGGCCGTTCCAGGGGTCTTAGGCCGGCTTACCACCTTGCTTGGATAGGAGGGGCTTTATGCTAGCTGAGTTAAACGTTGAGAATTTCGCCCTAATGGAAGCAGTACGCTTGAAGTTTGGGAGAGGGTTAACGGTTTTCACGGGAGAAACCGGCGCAGGAAAATCAATGCTGATTGATGCACTTGGAGTTCTCTTGGGTGGACGAGCCAGTGCAGAGCTGATCCGACATGGTGAGGCACAGGCACGGGTAGAAGGGGTCTTTGAAGATCTTCCGCTAGAGAGCTTAATAAAGCTTGAATTGGCAGGATATCCTGTTGAAGAAGGGCAGCTGTTTCTGTATCGCGAGATGAATGTCTCAGGGAAAAACATCTGTCGTCTTCAGGGACGGAATATTCCCCTCTCGCTCTACCGTTCACTCTGCGAAGGTCTTGTGGATATTCACGGCCAGATAGATCATCAATCGCTGTTTCGCCCAGAGACCCATAGAGATCTCTTAGATGCGCTAGGGGGGCTTCAGTATGACGTGGGCTTAGTTAATCAAGCCGCGAAAGCGTATAATGCCTTGCTTCGAAAAGAACGACAACTGTCTATTTCTGAAGAGGAGCGTCAACAGAGAGAGGAAATGCTGCGTTATCAAATTGAAGAGATTGAACTGATTAATCCTCTTCCAGGAGAAGAGTCAGAACTGAACCAAGAAAAAAAACGTTTAACCAATGCGGAGCGCATTACCAATTTAGTTTCTGAAGCCTATGTTGCACTTTATGAGGGCTCAGCGGGTCAGCTCGCAGTGTTTGACCTATTAGGTCAAACTCGTAAGGACCTTCAAGAGCTTGCTAAGTTAGATGAGTCGTTTAAAGGGTTCGATCAAGTTGAATCCATCTATTATGCGGTAGAGGACTTGGCCGATCAAGTCAGGGTGTATAAGGATAACTTCCAGTCTGAACCGGGAAGGCTAGAAGAGATTGAAGAGAGGCTTATTCAGTTAAGCAAACTTCGAAAATATGGCAAGAGCCTCAAGGATGTTATGGAAAGACATTTACAAATGCTTGAAGAGTTGGATCAAATCACGCATATCCAGGAACAATTTGAAACCTTTCATCAAGAAAAAAAATTATCATTAAAAACCTATAAAACGGTCTCAGAGCAACTTAGTCATAAGCGTTTGAACATTGCCAAAAGCATAGAGGCTGGGCTACTGCTTGAACTTGCTGATTTGAGCTTAGAGAGAAGTCGATTCGAAGTTCGATTTGTAACGAACTCAGAGCCAACAACCGGTGGAGCAGAATTGGTCGAATTTTATTTCTCAGCGAATCTCGGCGAGCCCCCTAAACCGTTAGCAAAAGTTGCTTCTGGAGGAGAGATGTCTCGCTTAATGTTGGCTTTGAAAAGTTTATTGGCTCAAGTTGAGTCAGTCGGAACCTTCATCTTTGATGAAGTTGACAGCGGAGTTGGCGGTAGGACGATCTATAAAGTGGGTGAGAAGCTCGCGAGAATTGCCGTTAGTAAACAGGTTTTTTGTATTACTCATGCCGCCCAAGTGGCAGCCTTTGCAGAGGCTCATTATGGTATTTCTAAAGAAGTCAAAGGTGACCGAACACGGACACAGGTTGAGCCTTTGCCAGAATTAGAGCGTATTGATGAGCTAGCTCGGATGTTAGGTGGCGGCGAAGTGGAAATAACCCGTAAACACGCTCAGGAGCTATGGCAGAGTTCTGGTAAACATACTTCAACTTAAATAGTGTCTTCATTACAAGGCTATAATTTATAGAATACATAAATTAACTTATAAAGGTTGATCCATTAAATAATGGGGTTTTTCTGACTTAAAGACTGCAAAAATAAGGTTGCAGTTTTTTTTTTGTCTTAATTCCCATTTATTTAGATAATATGGAACGTTTTTTACAGGATGAAAACAATCAGTATTGGTTAGTTTAACATAGAATTCGTTTTATCTATTTTGAGGAAAAAAGGATGATAGATGGGGAGAAATTAGGAGTGGAGGATGATAAGAAAGTGAAAAAAAAGAGCATTCTAATTTTCTTAAGTCTCTTGTTCGGTACCTTCCTGAGTTTCACCCCAAACTTTCAACAGTTGGCGAAACTTCCGAATGATCATTTTCTTATCAATAAAGAGGGCGTTGAATTAAATAGTGTCTGGTCTAAGATCATCAAGATCGATAAAGAGTTATTGAATCAAACTGTTCCTGCATCATCTCCGATATCAGATTCACTAAGTTCCGGAAAACTGCTCGTATCTTATAAGCTGTTTGGAATTTTCCCGTTAACTCAAGGTGAAGTTCAAGTTATGAAACCGATGTCTTTAATGCCAGGTGGACAATCCATTGGCGTCACTTTGAAAACAAAGGGCGTGATGGTTGTTGGGCAGGCAGGAGTCGTCGACAAAGCTGGCAAAAAAGTATTTCCTGCTAAGGAAGCTGGAATCGAAGTGGGAGATATTTTATTGAAAGTTAATAACAAAGAGGTCAGCACAGATCAAGATGTTTCTAATGAAGTTCATCAGGCGGGAGAGAAAGATGGTCAGACAACTGTGGTCTACAAACATCAAGAACAGATTGTAGAAAAAGTTATTAAACCAGTTTTTTGTGCAGAGACTGGGAGGTATCGCATGGGTTTATTTGTTCGCGATGAAGCAGCGGGCGTAGGCACGCTCTCTTTTTTAGACCCAATTACCAAAAAATATGGTGCTTTAGGACATGTCATAACGGATGCGGATACCAATCAAAAAATTGAAGTGTCTAATGGAAAAATCATTGCTTCAACTATTTATGCCATTGAAAAAGGAAAACGTGGTCAACCTGGAGAAAAAATTGGTTCATTTGTTTTGAATTCTCCGTTCAATGGAACGATCGAAAAAAACACGATCACAGGAATTTTCGGTAAAATGACTGGCCAGTTGGTAAACCCCTATTTCAAAGAAGCCATTCCCGTCGGCTGGGAGTCAGAGGTTAAAGTAGGGCCTGCGAAAATTTATACAGTCATTGAGGGAGAAAAAATTGAGGAGTTTGAAGTCAATATTGATCGCGTGATGCATAACAGGGCAGATAGTAAAAATATGATCGTGCGCGTCACCGATCCGAGACTCCTCGAACTCACAGGAGGTATTATCCAAGGTATGAGTGGAAGTCCTATTGTTCAAAATGGGAAAATTATTGGGGCTGTTACCCATGTATTTGTGAATGACAGTCAACGTGGGTATGGTGTGTTCATTCAAAATATGATGAAAGAAACGATTGAGTTAGCAAATAATATGGCGGCTTAGGATTTGGGAAAATAATGAAGAAAGAGTAGTCTTTTGTAAAAAAGTCTGCTCTTTCTTCATGAAGTACTCTAGAAAAGAAGGTTATCGAAAAGAATTGTCGAAATTATAATTTAACAAGGCTGAAATGAGGAGGATCCTGGGAAATGCAAAGGCCAATTCGAGTTTTATTAGCAGATGACAACCGGGAATTTGTTGAGGTCATTAAAAAATTCATAGAACGGCAAGAAGATATGACGCTTGTTGGGGTTGCCTACCATGGGAATGAGGCTCTTGAATTAATTTCCCGCGAAAAACCTCATGTTGTGCTCTTGGATATTATTATGCCTCTTCTTGATGGCCTAGGTGTCCTTGAAGAACTTCAAAATTCAACGCAAAGACCTAAGGTCATCATTCTAACAGCGTTTGGACAGGAAGCCATGACCCAACGGGCTGTAAATCTTGGGGCTGATTACTACATATTAAAACCGTTTGATTTGGAAACGTTGGGTAAACGAATTCGCCAAATACAAGATGAATTTTCTGATTCAGTCAATATAATTCAACCAACCCTTGCTGGAACAAATGTGCAAAATATAGCAAATCCCCAATTCTCAAATGGTATTTTGCCACCGTCGACGGTAAATTATGAAGTAGAAGTCACGCGAATGATACATCAGATGGGGGTGCCAGCACATGTCAAAGGGTACCAGTATTTACGGGATGCTATCGTGAACGTCGTTTTGGATGTATCGCTCCTTGGCGCAGTCACCAAAGAACTTTATCCAATGATCGCGGTTAAATATAAAACGACACCGAGCCGTGTGGAACGAGCGATTCGCCATGCGATAGAGTTAGCTTGGGATCGAGGTAACGTCGATTTCATGAATCGTTATTTTGGCTACACTATTAATGTCGATCGTGGGAAACCCACGAATTCGGAATTTGTGGCGATGGTCGCTGATAAATTGCGTATGTCAATGACATACTAAGAAGTGGCTAGTAGTAGGGGATACAGGGTTTTAGATACAGAAGGTATGGCGACAAACTATCTAAAACAGGTATAGAAATCAATGTTTATACTGTTGATTTGGATTTTTGGCAAATCAAAGACCACGTGTTAATGCGTGGTCTTTGATTTTTAAAGGTTTGCAATTTCTATACCCTCTTTACGAGCCAGTCTACACCCTTGTCAAAAACATCTGGTGCTAGTTACAATGCTTTACTCAAAAGCCTTGGGTCAGAGAGGCTTTGAATATCAATAAAAACCTGGAAGCCTTTGATATCAGACGTTCCAGGGATCGGCGAATGTTACACAAGGACATTGTGTAACATTCAAAAGTTAAAAGGAAGGAAATGGTAGTTTGCGTTAAATTTTATCTGGATATGGGATAGGAGCTACACCGAATGAAAATCTTTCAATTACAACATATAAACGAGAACTACGAAAATGGTATTGAGGATATTATAACAATAGATAACTTCGATCGAACCAGGAAATTATCTATTGTTTTGTTTTTGGCTAACTTTCTTCTGCTTTACATCGACTTTATTAATAACATCAAGGGTCTCTGGAGTATTAGTGATGGTTATAAGTACTTATTTTATTCGCATGTTGTTTTAGGCTTGGTGACACTTCTTTTTATTTTGGTTTACTACAGAATTATTACCCGGTCAACAAATGAAATAACGTTAGTTCATAAATTCTATGGAATCCTATTTGCCTTTTTTTCGCTAACCCTTGCAGCAGTGACATCAGGTTGTATCGATCAAAAGATGCATGGGCAAATTACCGTATACGTAATAGTATGCATTATTATAGCTGGCTTGTATAATTATAAACCGAGCGTTACTGTACTTTTGTATGGATTGTCCTATGCTGTTTTTATGATTTTCCTAACTATTAGTCAAAAAGATCTGATGCTTCGGCAGGCGCACTATGTAAACGGATTTTTTTTGGTGGTAGTATCATATTTTCTCTCCACAATTCTTTATAATCTTAGACGACAGGATATAATGAATAAATATTATCTAGAGGATCTAGTCACAGATCGGACTCAGGAATTACAAGTAGCTAATGATTTGCTTTCACAGCAAATATTGGAACGAGAACGAGCTGAAATAGAGATGGTGCGGCTTGATAGGTTAAACTTAATTGGTGAGATGGCAGCTAGTATTAGCCATGAAGTCCGGAATCCACTGACAACAGTAAAAGGCTTTTTACAATTACTTAGGAAGAAACAAGAGACAAAGGATCAGGAATTCTTTGACCTCATGATCGAAGAACTAGAACGTGCAAATTCTATTATCACGGAGTTTCTTTCCATCGGCAAAAACAAACCAACTATGCTTGTATTACACAATATTAACGATATCGTCACCTCCACCTTGCCGCTCATTCATGCAGACGCACAAACCAATGATAAATTATTAACTGTTGAGCTTAATAATGTGCCGGATTTGCAACTTGACATACAGGAGATCCGGCAACTTTTATTAAATCTTGCTCGTAATGGATTTGAAGCAATGGCTTGTGGCGGACAATTAAGAATAAGGACTTTTTGTGCCAACAACGAAGTAGCAATTACAGTATCGGATGAAGGTAGTGGTATTGAACAGAGTATACTTGAAAAGTTAGGCACACCATTTCTTACAACGAAGGAACAAGGTACGGGTTTAGGATTAGCCGTGTGTTATGGTATAGTTTCAAGACATAACGGAAGGATAAGTGTCGAAACTAGTCCTAAAGGTTCTACATTTTGTGCAAGCTTTAAGCTGAATAAATAGGAGCACGGCCTAAGTTTAACGCCTATATTGCTGAAGAAATCGCTGAAGCTAGATGAATCTTAACGAGGTCAAATTTGGCTAAGCGGCACACACGCAAGAAACCTCTAGAGATTTATGAGCGTACTTTTCTTAATGTAACTTTTTCAATTTTAGATCAATCCTAAACCTATAGACTTGTAGAGTCTATGGCGCTATAAATATTCTGTCCACAAACATCTCTATGTTGAAAAACTTGGTGGTGTTTTTTTCAATGTGTAACACCACCCGTAGTAGCACCAACCGCTTTACAAACAGCAACAATTGCCCTTGCGTTTGGCGAAAAAAATATTAGTATTCTTATAATGAAGGACGTTTCTTTAAAGGGTTTGTTTCTCACGTTATTTTGGGGTAAGATAACGTAAGAATATTTTGTGGAAGAGGTAAACACCGTGGAAGATGAAAATCTTAAAGAAGAGCGCCTTGAGGGAGAAGTTGTTTTTAGCGGACGTATGCTTCATATAGAACGTGATACCGTTCGGTTGCCCAATGGGCTTGAGACGTCTCGCGAAGTCGTTCGGCATCCGGGTGCAGTCGCAATCATTGCCTTGAAAGATCAACAGGTGCTCCTAGTTCGGCAATATCGTTATGCCGTCGCTCAAACAACGTTGGAAATCCCTGCAGGAAAACTTGAGCCGCAGGAACTCCCCCTTGACTGTGCCGTGAGAGAGCTCCGTGAAGAAACTGGTTACAGAGGGACTATGGAGCCTATCAGCACCGTTTATACCACGCCGGGTTTTACAGATGAAGTGATCCATCTTTTTCTGGCACGGGATTTGGTCTGGGATCCACTGACGCCCGATGACGACGAATTTATCGAGGTGGAGAAGATTGCCTGGGATGAGGCGGTACTGAGGGCACAACGCAACGAGTTTAATGACGCAAAAACTATTCTAGGTATTTTGCTGGTTAATAGTCGGCTCGGATAATTAATACAGAGTGAATTGTGGACATACTTTCCCAGTTCGTGGAATAAAATTCCATAGGACGTATGGGGAGGGATGGTAAGCATGTGGAAAAAACTTGGCGAGCACATTCGTCAATATTGGGTTATTTATCTCACACTTTCAAGTGTCTATCTTGCAGGTGTGGTGTTTGGTGCGGTTGGAGTGGGTGCCTTGGGGGTATCGGAAACCTCACAATTGGGAAAATTCTTGGACACTCTACTAAAAAGCCAACCAGAATCAATTGATCCGGTTTTCTTAGGGCAACTTGCTAGGGATATGTTTATCATGATGGCTGGAATTTGGATCTTAGGACTTACGATCATTGGGGCACCCTTGATTTTTCTCATTGTCTTTACACGGGGATTTATTCTTGGGTTTACTGTAAGTTTTATCATTGGCGTCAAAGGCGCACTCGGTCTGGGCTTGATCCTAATGACGGTTCTTATTCCCGCTATCTTGGCTATTCCCTTACTGCTTTTAGGAGCAGGACTCGCCACTATTTTTTCCTTTCTATTACTGAGAGGTAAGGCTAGAGGGGAATCGTTACGCAGAGAATTCCTCTATTATACGGTTGCAGCAACGTTTGTTACGGTGGGCGCGGTGGGTGTTGGCGTCTTGCAAGGATACTTCTCAATACTCGGAGCTAGGTTTCTTGGACTTTAATGAGAAGGCTTAGACGTTGAACGAGCTATAAGAGCATTAAATTGCTTGCAAATGGGATAATAGTTGCATTATAATGAACTATGAGAAGTTTAATGATGATAATGGAGGTAGTATTATGCTGATTGGAATTCCAAAAGAGATTAAAAACAATGAAAGTCGGGTAGCAATTACCCCTGCAGGTGTTCATGCTTTAACTTCTACGGGCCATCAAGTCGCTGTTGAAAAAGCTGCAGGTAAAGGTAGTGGTATTACCGATCAAGAGTATATTGAGGCCGGCGCGCAGATTCTTGAATCTGCTGTAGAAGTTTGGAACGCTGATATGATCATTAAAGTGAAGGAACCACTGGCCACCGAATACGAATACTTCAAAAAAGGACAAATCCTTTTTACGTATTTACATTTGGCTGCAGAACCGGAATTAACGAAAGCTCTCCTGGAAAAAGAAGTGGTTGCGATTGCCTATGAAACGATTCAATTAGATAATGGCTCACTGCCTTTGCTTATCCCAATGAGTGAAGTTGCCGGGAGAATGGCGATACAAATTGGAGCCCAATTTCTTGAAGGACCTTTTGGTGGAAAAGGCGTGCTGCTGGGCGGTGTCCCTGGAGTAACTCCCTGCAATGTAACCATTATTGGTGGCGGAATTGTGGGTACGAATGCTGCTAAGATGGCGATTGGTCTAGGCGCACGAGTGACTGTTGTTGAAAAGAACGCCCAGCGGTTGCGGGAGATTGATGATCTGTTTAATGGCCGGGTAAGAACTTTAATGTCCAATCCTTTTAATATCGCAGCGAGTGTCGCTCATGCGGACTTATTAGTTGGGGCGGTATTAATCACGGGTGCTCGTGCTCCTCAATTGGTTACAGAAGATATGGTGAAAGCAATGACACCAGGAAGTGTCATCGTCGATGTTGCGATTGACCAAGGCGGTATTGTGGAGACGATTGATCGGATTTCAACGCATAGTGATCCCACATATACTAAACATGGGGTAGTCCATTACTCTGTCGCCAATATTCCAGGAGCAGTTGCTAGGACATCAACGTTTGCCTTAACGAATGTAACGTTGGGTTATGCGCTCGAAATCGCTAATAAAGGATTCTTTAAAGCCATTGATGACAATCGTTCGTTACGAAAAGGAGTCAACGTTATACAAGGTAAGGTAACGTATAAGGCTGTCGCCGAAGCGCTTAACATCATGTATACACCACTTGCTGAAGTGTTACTATAATTCGAGGTTCTAGTCTGTCGTTGCTATGTTAAAGTCGAGTGGAATCCGTTCAGCGGGTTTCACTCGACTTTTTATGAGCTCCTATCATCGTTTGAGGCGTTAGACAAACTGCTGATGCATAGGCTTGAAGGATAGGGGGGCGTGAAATGCTCACGAAACGATGGAGTAGAATACCAACTAGGCGATGGCGTAGAATGCCATCAAAACGATGGAACAATTTTTTTAGGTATCTTGCGAGGGTGTTGATCCTCCTTGTTATATTGGCCGTACTCTTGCCAAAGCTAGGGGTAGTGTGTAACCATTGGATGTTATCACGCTTACATGATGAGCAAGCACCCATAGGGAACGCACTGCGTGTCGATGCACCCGTGTGGAGCAAGTTTATTATCCAGTGGTTCCCGGCTACCGAGAAAGCACAATAATTTCATCCATATCACACCGCTGAAAAGGAAAACCCCATCCTGTGTAGAATGTCTTTAACAAAAGGGGGGGGTAAAGTGACCTCCAAGGAGCCACTTCTGAAACAGTATATGAACTACTTAAATATTGAACGGGGACTTTCAGAGAATACAAGGCAGTCTTATGAGCGAGATCTGCGTCAACTCATGATTTTTCTCACAAATCGGGGGACGAATTTTACAGGATGCGAGGCCAACGATCTATTTTTATTTCTTCTGCAATGGAAACAAGCTGGAAAAGCACCTCGAAGTATTGCTCGCTGCAATGCCACTCTAAGAGGATTTTTTGCATTTATGTTGGATGAAGGAAAAAGAAACGATAACCCAAGTACTTATTTAGTGACGCCAAAATTAAATCAACCACTTCCGAAGGTGTTGTCGGAAGCGACAATGGATAAGCTACTTCAAACAGGGGTTGAATCTGATCTCGTTGTACGAGATTTGGCCATGCTGGAGGTTCTTTATAGTAGCGGTCTCCGCGTCTCTGAATTAATCGGACTTCGGGTGTCAGATGTATCTTTAAGTGTCGGATATGTTCGCTGTCTTGGTAAAGGCAATAAGGAACGAATTATCCCGTTAGGTGACCCGGCTATTCGGGCTGTGACGCTTTACTTAAATTCTTTACGAAAGCAATTGTGCGGTAAGCATGAAAGCGAGAGTCTATTTTTGAATGTTCATGGTAGACCTCTAACTCGCCAAGGGGTCGTGTATATTTTGAAAAAATGGGGAAAGACCCATAATCTTGAGAGAGCAATTTCTCCCCACATGTTTCGCCACAGCTTTGCGACCCATCTGCTAGAGCATGGGGCAGACCTGCGTTCAGTTCAGGAAATGTTGGGACATGCAGACATCTCAACGACACAAATTTATACGCATCTGACGCGGAAGCGCTTGTTAGATGTCTTTAAGAAGTCGCATCCACGAGCGGATTAAGCATAAGGAGTGAGAGGGAAACATGCCACGGAGAGTAATTATCATTGTTTTAGATAGTGTTGGAATCGGAGAAATGCCTGATGCAGCTGAATATGGAGACTTAGGTAGCCACACTTTGGGTAACATTGCCCGTTTGAGGAAAGGACTTCATCTCCCTAATCTTGAAAAACTCGGCCTTGGGAATATTGACTCCATTAAAGGAGTTTCGGTCTCCACTAAACCACAAGGTAGTTTTGGGAAAATGGCAGAACGGTCAATTGGGAAGGATACCACGACAGGACATTGGGAGATGGCGGGGGTCATTTTAGAGAAACCGCTCCCCACCTTTCCCCAGGGTTTCCCGCAACACTTTATTGAACGTTATGAGTTAGCCATAGGTCGTAAGGTTATAGGAAATGTTGTCGCTTCGGGTACTGAGATTATTCAGTGTTTGGGAGAAGAACACGTACGGACAGGGAAACCAATTGTTTATACTTCGGCTGATTCTGTGTTCCAAGTGGCAGCCCACGAAGGGGTTATCCCGCTACCCGAGCTGATGAAGATTTGTCAGCTCGCCAGGGATATGCTGATCGATGAGATGCAGGTTGGACGAGTCATCGCGAGGCCGTTTTTGGGTCGTGCGGGGCAATTTTATCGTTCCTCAAATCGCCATGATTTTGCCATAGATCCCCCCCATAAAATTTTAATGGAATATGTCGCAGCGCGAGGGCTTGAGGTTTGTGGAGTGGGGAAGATCCATGATATTTATGCTGGAAGAGGGATCACTGACTTTGAGCCCACCAAGGGTAATATGGAAGGCGTAACAAAGACCTTAGGCTACATGGGTAAGGTAGACGCCGGCCTGATCATGGCTAACCTTGTGGACTTTGATATGTTGTATGGACACCGCAATGATGTGGAAGGTTATGCGAGCGCTTTAGAGACCTTTGACCAACGTTTACCAGAAATTTATGCTGCTTTGCGCTCAGAAGATATACTCATCATTACGGCTGATCATGGCTGTGATCCTACCTTACCTGGGACAAATCATACTAGGGAATATGTTCCGTTACTGGTTTACGGGCCAAAATTGAAAAAAGGTGTTAACCTAGGCGTCAGGTCTACCTTCGCCGATATAGGCGCAACCGTCGCTGAATATCTAGATACCGAGCCAATATTTCATGGGGAAAGTTTTTTCTCAGAAGTGAACTTGTCGGAAGTCTAACCATTGAATTAAAGACCAGCTAATTAAAGTCAAGAATTTGATTGGTTAATGGTTAGATTTTGGTTTCGGAAAAAAGGTCATAACAAACAGGCCATTGAAAAATCCGAACAATGACTAATTAACTGATGGATTAAACCCTTAAGCTGCTACAG
>DASRMG010000167.1:0-4270 GCA_035648035.1 Desulfosporosinus sp.
GTATATTAACAACTTAAGGTTATGGAGTGCAGAAACGACCTGTGGTGAACTCGATCTAGCCAGTTTCAATCGTGGAGAGTTTAATCAGGCAGTAAGCAATAAATCAGAGGTTGAGTCTATTTCCTATATTCTTTATCCTGATGATAGTAGTCCTGCTGGAAGACAGTTAAGGCTTAAGCAAGAATATTTTTTTGTAGCCGCTGGATTAGGATCCATTGTAAGGAGTTATAAAAAAAGGAATCACTCAGATTCGTTGCATGAATTTTCGCGACGAGTTTCAGTTCATATAAATGACACCCACCCCGTTTTGTGTATCCCTGAACTGATGCGCATCTTAATTGATGAAGAAAGAATGGGATGGGATGAGGCCTGGAATATCACCGTTAACACCATATCCTTTACCAATCATACTATTATGCCTGAAGCCATGGAAAAATGGTCAATTGAGCTATTTAAATTCCTTTTACCCAGGATATACCAAATCATCGAGGAAATAGATCGAAGATTCAAGGAAGATTTAGTCTCTCGATTTATGGATAATAAGGAGGTTTTTCGCAATACTGAGATTTTTAAAGATGGATATATTTTGATGGCTAATTTGGCCATTATTGGAAGCTCATCAGTGAATGGGGTTGCGCAATTACATACTGAAATCCTCAAGAAAGAGGTTTTTAAAGAATATTATCATGTTTTTGGTTATAAATTTAATAATAAAACAAACGGTGTTAATCACAGAAGATTTCTGTTAGCCGCGAATCCCAAACTGTCTAACTTAATCACTGAGGCGATAGGACCATGCTGGAAGGAAGAAGCGGGAGAACTAAAAAAACTTCAAGCCTACAAGGATGATCCTAGCTTTTTGGAACAAATTGCTAAAGTGAAGTATGAAAACAAATGCAGATTGGCCGAAAAAGTCAAAGCAAAACAAGGAATTGCCCTTGACCCTATGTCGATTTTTGATGTTCAAGTTAAGAGAATACATGCCTATAAAAGGCAATTGCTCAACGTGCTCAAGATCATGCACTTATATAATAAGGCTCTTAACGACCCGGAATCATTAACGGGTTCGCAAACATTTATCTTCGGTGGAAAAGCTGCACCAAGTTACCATTATGCCAAAATCGTAATTAAGCTTATTAATGCTCTGAGTCAGAAGATTGAGCATGATCCTAAAGTTAACCAAAAACTAAAGATCGTCTTCATTGAGAATTTCAATGTTTCTCAGGCGGAATTAATTTATCCAGCGGCAGACATTAGTGAACAGATATCTACTGCAAGTAAAGAGGCTTCAGGTACCGGAAATATGAAATTTATGATGAATGGTGCACTTACATTGGGAACCTTAGATGGAGCTAATGTGGAAATTAAGGAAGCAGTGGGTGAGGATAATATCTTCATCTTTGGGCTTACTGCCGAACAAGTTATGGACTACACTCGAAATGGCGGATATAAATCATGGGATGAATACCACGCTAGCTCCAATATTAGAACGTGTGTGGATCAATTGAATAGTGGCTTTTTTGACAATATGGGGGGAGAATTCATAGCTTTATTTAATTCTTTGATGATTTATAACGATGAATTCTTCCTCTTAAAAGATTTTCCTTCTTATCTTGAAATGCATAATAAGCTTCAAACACTGTATCTGAATCAGACAAAATGGAACAGAATTTCCTTAGTTAATATTGCTAATTCTGGAAAATTCTCCAGTGATAGGACAATAAGAGAATATGCAGATTGGATATGGAAAATCAGGTACCGTACCATTAACAATGGTATTTCTTAAGTAAATGATTGACGAAGGTTCAATGTTTTTTAAGGAAGGTGACGAAGTTGAAACAGCAGGAATGTGTAGCATTGCTTTTAGCAGGTGGGCAAGGAAGTAGACTAGGTGGTCTAACTCAAAATAGAGCTAAACCAGCAGTTTCTTTTTGTGGTAAGTATAGGATCATTGACTTTAGCTTGAGTAATTGCACTTATTCGAACATTAATACGGTTGGTATTCTGATCCAATATAAGCCTTTTCTACTTAATTCTTATATCGGCTTGGGTTCAGCATGGGACTTAGATAATCCATTTAGTGGTGGCGTTCATATTCTTCCCCCTTTTCTTGGGAATTCGGAAGGAAGGTGGTATAACGGTACAGCAAATGCCGTGTATCAAAATTATGAATTTATAGATTTCTATAATCCTGAATATGTGATTATTCTATCAGGCGATCATGTCTATAAAATGGATTACAACCTTATGTTACAGTTCCATAAGGAGAAAGATTCAGAGATAACCATTGCCACCATACAAGTTCCTAATGAGGAAGCATCTCGGTTCGGTATTCTAACAATCGATGAGGATGCTCGGGTTACAAAGTTTACAGAAAAACCCATTCAACCAGATAGTAATCTTGCTTCAATGGGAGTATACATTTTTAAATGGTCCATCCTAAAGCAGGCTTTGATTGAAGATAATCTGGATTATCAATCTGAAAACGACTTTGGCAAAAATATTATTCCTCAGCAACTGAAACAAGAAAGGCGAGTCTATGCCTACAATTTTCATGGTTATTGGCGCGACGTTGGTACGATCGAAAGCTATTATAATGCGAATATGGAGTCCTTAAGAGAGGGACACTTCCTTAACATTTTCGATCCAAAGTTTCGTGTTTTCTCGAACGAAGATATTTTACCTCCGCATTTTGTAGGATCTTCAGCAGAAATACAGAACAGTCTTATTTGTAACGGCTGTATTGTTCATGGTAAGGTAAAAAATTCCATCCTAGCACCTGGTGTTTATGTGGGAAAGGAGGTAGAAATTACGGACTCAATTTTATTACCCTATGTAAAGGTTCACAATGGATCCGTCCTTATCAAAACGATTGTAGGGGAAAATGCAGAAATTATGAGGCATTGCAACGTTGGATCTAACGCGGGAGTTGTTCCTAACCAAGAAGGGATTACGGTAATTGAAGATTATCATTTATTGCCTATAGGTTCTATAGTCGAAGCTGGTGAGAATGTTTCCAGAACCCCATGAACGTTCTCTCGAAAGGAGGGGGAAATGATGTCTAATGCTATAGGAATTATTTTTGCTAATAGCGGGTCTGATAGCTTGCAAGGTCTTGCACTTGATCGGCCATTAGCAGCTGTTCCCTTTGGGGGAAGATATCGAATACTTGATTTCGCGTTATCCAGCATGGTTAATTCCGGGATAAGGACAATAGGATTAGTTACACCACGCCAATATAGACCGCTATTGGATCACTTAGGATCTGGGAAGGACTGGTTTCTAGAACGAAAAGACGGAGGGCTGTTTATATTGCCCGGAGTCATGCATGGGTTGGCCGGAGACAATCATACCCTTTGCATCAAGGATTTACAGCATAATTTAGAGTATTTGCAGAAGGATTATGCAGAGAATGTGGTCATCAGTAGTGGAAATCAAATATATAATATAAATTTCATGGAGTCCTTGGAATTTCATAAAGCTAAGCACGCAGACGTTACGTTGATTTATAAAGGTAACGATGATTTTGGTGATCAGACCAATGAGATATTCCTTGAGATGAGTGAAGGACATAAAGTCTGTAATATTATTGACAAAAAAAGCCTTGAAGGTAGAATGCCCCTCCCATCACGTTTTGTCAATATGCTAATAATCAGACGCGAAGTATTATTGGATATTGTTGAGAAGTATAGCTGCTCAATAGGGTGCATTGACTTAATAGATATATTTTCTGCTAATTTGGAAATACTCAAAATCTATGGCAGTCCAACGTGTTCATTAATCGGTACAATTCGCACGCTTAAGGATTATTTTGATCGAAGCATGGATCTATTGGGCCTAGGAGTCCGAGGAAAATTATGGTTGGGAACAGATCAGATTCATACAAAAATTAAGGATAACCCCCCAACTTTATACACTTCACACGCGAAAGTCAGCAACTCACTAATAGCCAGCGGGTGCTCTATCTCAGGAGAAGTAATAAACTCAATTATTTTTCGAGGAGTAATTGTTGAACAAGGATGTAAAATTGAAAATAGCATAATCCTGCCTAAATGCCATATTCGCGCGCATGCTCAAACAGACTATGCAAT
Organism: Desulfosporosinus sp.; assembly: GCA_035648035.1. Classification (GTDB taxonomy): domain Bacteria; phylum Bacillota; class Desulfitobacteriia; order Desulfitobacteriales; family Desulfitobacteriaceae; genus Desulfosporosinus. Next base: position 4,092 of record DASRMG010000167.1, read on the forward strand.
TCTAGATAAATCAGTAATAGTTAATGGAGATAATGTTGTAAAAGGGAGTTTGCCTAATCCTTTAGTTGTTCTCAAAAGTACAGTGATCTAGACCTAGAAAGGTGGGAGAGTATGAAACTGGTTTTTGTGACTGCAGAAGCGGGCCCATTTGTTAAAACTGGTGGTTTGGGAGAAGTAAT
>DASRMG010000168.1:0-6847 GCA_035648035.1 Desulfosporosinus sp.
TATCATTCATGACAAAGTCTCAAAGTATATAAATCACATTAAAAGAAGACGGTTCAGGATTAAAAACAAATCCCGAACCGTCTTCTTTTAATGTACAATTGAATTCTCAAACGAAAAAATGCAGTTTTTCAGTGGCCTCCTATTAACATGACCTTTTTGCTTTACATTCATCATCAATTCACTGATTCCCACGTTTGGAACAATATTCTGTTTCCATTCCAGGTTATCCAAGTTGTATATGGTTGCACCCTTGGAATTTTCATAGAGATACTTGTTGTAGTACATAGACATCTCTACTGCAATGCTCGCAGCTTCCGTAGGATACTTTGTTGAAGATGAAATTAATAAACCACAGTCTTTCTTAGGTCCACCTGAGACGATATTCTTCGGGATCGGTCTATTCGTTTCACTTAAATTCGGATAATATAATACCGCAACTTTCCCTTTTAATTGTTGTTTCGCCATGGTTAATTGATCAGAAGAGGTAGCATAAATGGCTGCTTTCGACGAGTAAAAAAGATTTCCAGCTTCTTCATCAGAAATAGTTTGAGTTTTCTCCTGAAATGCATCCAATTCAATCAGTTGCGTCACTGCTCTTGTAGCTTTGCTGAAAATTTCCCCAGAAAACCCATCATTACCGCTTACAATTTTACCAGTTATCTCATCATCTATTGCACCTGCGAAACCCTCTATCATGTTATATACTGGCATCCCATCTTTTCCACCGAGGGCTATGGGAATAATGTTCTTTTCTTTAAACTGATTGACCGCGCCCTTAAGTTCTTCAAAACTTTCGGGAATCTTTACATTATTATTCGAAAATATCTCTGTATTTATGAGCATAATGTTATAAGATGCTTCATCGATAGGTACTGCATAGATTTGCCCAGTATCTCCCATGACTTGAGCAGTGGGAATGACCCTATCCCAATAATGTAACTCATTTAATTTCTTTCCTAAGGGTTGGATGCTCTTTGTGGAGGATAATTGGTTCGTAAAGTTTCCGTCCCCAGAATAGAATATATCTGGAGGCGTCGTTGAATACATCATGACTTTTATTTTTGTATTATAGGCATTTGCATCTCCCTTTATTGAGTCCAAGTGAATATCAACATTGGGAAATAAAGCGTTCATGTCAGCTTCGAAATGTTCAAATGCCTCATTTTTTTTCACATCGTCAAAAGGAACCACACATTCTAGAGTGACCTTTTCTGTATTATTCTGCGCCACCGGTGCCAGTACCTCTTGTGGCTCATTTCTACAGGATATTAATAGTGGTAACGCCAAGATCAAACTTGCAATAAAAATTCTCATACTTTTATGTCTCATGAAGGACGCACCTCCCCAGTACCCTGTTACCCTGCAACGATATCAAGGTCTATCGATCATGTTGTTTTTGTACATTATAGAGTATTATATCATTCATGGATGCCATGAACCTATTGTAATAATTTTCCAATGTCCCAGGTACCTGTACAAGCTATCGTAAGCCGCGGGTTGAAGGGTGTATTATTTCTGTTAAATACCGAAAGGACCAGTCGTGAAACTGGTCCTTTCGGTATTTCCTTTACGTTGGAAAAGGCGTCGTAATCCCGCGAATATTTTATAATCTCTGCATTCCCAGAAATAGCTTTTCAGGTGTGATGGGCAAATGATTGACCCTCACCCCTACAGCGTTATAAACCGCGTGCACAATGGCGGGCGGTGGGGTATTGGCAACCACTTCTCCAATGGATTTGGCGCCGAAGGGCCCTGTGGGTTCAAAACTTTCTTCAAACGCTATACGTACCTTTCCCACATCCTTACGACACGGGATTTTATACTGCATAAAAGAATTCGTCGCCATTTTCCCTGAGTCATTATAGATAACCTGTTCATAAAGGGCCATTCCAATTCCCTGGGCAATCCCACCTTCTGCTTGAATGCGAGCTAGATTAGGATTAATCACCGTCCCACAGTCTACCACCGCAACATAGTCGATCAACTCAACTTTCCCGGTTTCTTGGTCGACTTCTACCTCTGCAAAGCCAGCGACGTAAGGCGGCGGGGAGACTTCACTGCCATGGGTTGCATAACTCACCAACTGGAGTTTCCCATCCCCTAGGACGGTCAGTATAGCTATTTTAGCAAGGCTAAGCTCTTGATCCCCGCTGATCGTACGGACCGCTAAGCCATCGAGTTCGGCATTTTCTAGTGAAACGCCTAAGAGTTTCGCACCTTGTTCCAGGATCTTCATTTTCAGTTCCGTCGCGGCCTTGACAACCGCTGTTCCCGCAACATAGGTAGTACTGGAGGCGTAAGAACCTGGATCATAGGGGGAGGTATCCGTATCCCCAGCGATAAAGGTAATCCTATCCATCGGTATCTCTAAAATTTCAGCGGCCATCTGGGTGAGTATGGTATCACAGCCATGTCCCATATCCGTCGCACCTGAGAGGAGGGTGAAATTCCCATCATCGTTCAGTCTAAGCTCAACCGAGGCGGTACCAATATTGGCAATCCCCGACCCCTGCATTGTAATGGCCATTCCCACTGCTCTGACTTTATTATTTCCGACTTTACGGCACGGAAATTTGTCCTTCCAGCCGATCATCTCTTTGCCCTTTTCGATACACCGGTCTAGCGACGTGCTTCCCAGCAGAACCCCCTGACCGGTAAGGTAGGTTTCTCCTTCTTTACTGATGTTCTTGAGGCGAACCTCTGTTGGATCCATCCCTAATTTTTCTGCCAGCTTGTTGACGGTAGCTTCCAACGCAAACGTTCCTTGAGTGGCGCCATAACCTCTGAAAGCCCCTCCTGGCATTTTATTGGTGTACACGGCGTTTCCAATAAAACGAATCGCTTTCGTCTTATTGTAAAGTGGAAGCGTATAATGTCCCACGCAGCTTAAGACGGTGGCGGCATGTTCCCCATACGCACCGGTATCCGATAAAACCTGTATATCAATGGCTTTGATCATACCTTCCTTATCTGAGCCAAGTCTTACTTTTAATCTCATAGCATGCCGACTTGTCGTACATGTGAACGTTTCTTTTCTGTCATAGATGATCCTTGCGGGTTTTCCTGTCTTCAGAGTAACAATGCCCGCGAACACCTCTACGCTGCCGGTTTGTTTTCCTCCAAACCCGCCACCGATTCTCGGTTTTACCACCCTAACCTTACTTGAGGGAAGCTGTAAAGCTCGGGCTAGCTGTCTTTTAATATGGAAAGGAACCTGCGTCGAGCTAACCACGACCAGTCTTCCCATATGATCTAGATACGTAAAAGCACGATACGTTTCCATCATGGCGTGAGCCTGGGCCTGTGGGTAATACACATCCTCAACCACCAGGCTACATCGCTTAAATTCTTCCTCAACGTCTCCTACTTCTTCTTTCCAGGAAGCGGCAATATTGCGTTCCTTTTGCAGCCCAATCTCAAAATTGCACGACAGATCATCTTCAGGATGAACGACCGAGGCGTGTCCCAAAGCCTGCTCAAAATCTAAGACAGGCTTCAGGACCTCATATTCAACTTTGATTTTCTTCATAGCCTGAAGTGCTGTCTTCTCGTCCACTGCCGCGATGATCGCCACTTCATCTCCAACATAGCGAACGATTTCATCGAGGATTAAACGATCATAGGGTGAAGGTTCAGGATAGGATTGCCCCGCTAAGGTAAATCGTTCCTTCGGTACATCTTTATAGGTCAGGATGCATTCCACACCCTCCAAATTTTCCGCTTTTGAGATATCCATCAAAATAATCTTAGCAAAAGCGTGTGGGCTTCTCAGAATTTTCACCACTAAAGCCTGCGCCATGACCAAATCCTCAGTATACACAGGTTTACCAGTGGCGATGGCCATTCCATCAATTTTGCGAATACTATGACCGACATTTTTTAACGCTATCTTGTTCATACTAAAGCACCCCCAGATAGATCTTAACGGCTCTGAGTTGCCCCATATAGCCCGTGCAGCGGCACAAATTACCCGTTAGGTAATGGATAATATCTTCTTCTGAAGGATTCACTAATTCTTTTTTCATGGCCAATACATTCATTATGAAGCCTGGGCTGCAGAAACCGCACTGCTCGGCTCCTTCTGCTGTGAGGACTCTTGCAAATTCGTCTGCTGCCTTCTGAACTCCCTCGATAGTTGTGATCTTTTTACCGTGAACCCTGACGGAAAGAATCGTACAAGATAGGACCGACTTGTCTTCCATCCAAACGGTGCAAAGCCCGCAACAGCTTGTCTTACAAGCCTTCTTAACACTGAGAAGACCGTGGGATCTTAACGTATCCGCTAACATCTCATCCTTTTCTATGTCCCAGGTCACTAATTTATCGTTAATGGTTAGTGTGATTTTCATCTAATACCTCCATGATTGCCCTCTTGACGAGCACCTTACAGAGTGCCTTCCGATATTCGGCAGTCCCTCTCATATTGGTTCCAAAGGATAATTCTTGCGCCGCGGTTTGGGCCGCCTCTTGAATCTTTACGTCACTGAGCTTCCCTTCTGATAGCGCTGCGGAAGCCTTGGAGGCAATAGTTGCCCTTCCAGGCCTGGCACCTACGACGATCGTCCAGTGATCCTCGAGCTTGGAGACCGCAACATTTAAGACTGAATAGTCGCTGGCGGAATTTCTCAAGTTCAAATAAGTGGCCTTACAGGCGTCCATCTTCACCCATAATCTAACGAGAATATCTTTTCCCTTGGGTTTATTTAAGAAATCAACTAACGGCATTCTGCCGCCCTTATACAATTCGACTTCAGTTTCTAAGGCCAGCAACGCCGTGATCAAATCCGAGAAACCGTACTTAGCATAAACCGAAGCGCCCACTGTAACGCTGTTTCTAAATTGCACGCCGATAATGTTCCGAACTGACTTAGGGAGTACTGCGTTAAAATAATTATTTAACAACGCATGAGTCTCAATCTCTCTTAAAGAAGTCATCGCCCCGATTTCGATGAAGCCATTCGTTTCCTTAATATAACTGAGCTTAAGGTTGGAAAGATCAATGGCAGTTCCGATCCTTTTTGAGCCCATTTTCAGGAAAGCACAGCCTCCAAGAATTGCATTATTTCTTTTATCAGTGAGAATCTGATAAGCAGTCTCTATTTTTTCCGGTTGCACTAAATCATTTAATGTAAACACTCTAACCCCTCCTTACACATAAAACCCAAGCGAACAGCTTTCACCTCTAATAAATTGAGAGAAACCTGTCCGCCTGGGTTTTGATCTGATGACTAACCACCATGAGACTCTGCACCTTTCAGTGAGAGAAAATTGGTACTAAGCCCCTAGATAAGTTAAACTAAACTTCTATCAGAAGTAAGTTTCTATACCCGATGACTAACCGCTACGCTCATAGTCGGACCATTTACGGTAGTCCGGTAGAAACTTGCAGACCTTATCTCTGCTACTATATGAACACTATATTCTTTACCTAGATTTCATTTTACAAGGTATTTCGACATTGGTCAACATTTTTACGAACGTTTTCTAATGGAGCGTCTGGAATCGTTCGATACTATTGATAACGACCTTCTAGTACCACTCATTTATTTCAAGTTAGACTCTCCCGCAAATGTCCACTATGACAACCTTGAGGAGGGATATCAAATGGATGATATTGAAAGAAATTCAACAGTGCGGCCCATTCAACCCGTGCGCAAAATTGGAGCGAGAGTATATGACCGACAGCGTCGCGAGCTTACGTACCCCAATAATAGGAATTACGGACAACAGTTCAAAAAACACAAAAAAGAAATTATCACGCCTACGGAACACCTGACTGACGACTTGAGTACACCGGAAGAGATTGAACAAGATTTAAGCGATTACAAATCCGACTTAAGAACTAGACTGACCTTTGACAGAGCTCAAATTCTCCCTGAGGGTTCTTCCTCTGATTGATGACGTGACTGACTTGTGTTCAATGTTTATGCATTTTTACAACCGCGACCCGCTATTTAGCAGGCCGTGGTTGTCTTTCTATTGATACATATTGAGACAGGAGAATAATGGAACCAGACAACTTATAGTTACCATATAATGGAATTAGAAACACAGTTAAATTCTTCTTATGAAAAATAAAATTTAAATTGGAGTGATAATCATGTATATATGGTCACCTAGACCGCGCTTTTGGCGCCGTAATCCTGTAATCATCATCATTCCTCATCGTTGGAGACGTCGTTGGTATTAACGGGATCAAATATCTTGAGACCTTCAGGCATCTGCGCTTTTCAGCGCAGATGCTTTTATCTTACAACAATTTTCTGATAGGCAAAATACGAATAAGCAATTGGTACAATGGTAATAATTGCGACAATAACCATGAACCCAATCTGGTTATATTTTATTGCTGTAAAGGCTAGTATGATATTGACAATACCACCTATTACCCATATTGGTGCTGCCATTCTGTGGGTTTTTCTCCACACTTCTTCATTGGCTAACGTCCAGGGCGTCTTTATACCGACAAAATAATTGTGTTTAAACCGACCCATCACATTTCCGATTAGGATAAAGAGCAAGGACACCATGACCTGAATAGAGATTGGCTTGTTAACTATAATCCCTGTGGCAATGAGAAGGGTCATGACTTCCACACCGAGAAGAAATATAATGACTAAATATTTCACGAATTGGTAAGATGATTCAAAATGCTCATAGTTCTTTCGTTTAGGGTCTATATAAGGCAGTACAAGAAACATTAGATACCTTAAGTTTCGCACCCTCTAAATCGCTGCTTCTGTGATTTCCAGGTAGCCTAATGTGATTGTTGCCCTTTGATTATTAATGATTAACTAGCTTTTTCAAGGGTTTTTAGCTGATTAGTAAGAAAAGAATCCTCAAATAG
>DASRMG010000169.1:0-11723 GCA_035648035.1 Desulfosporosinus sp.
TCAGGCAGTTATATGGGTTAAGCCAGTAAATATTATCCCGCCATTTTGGTGAAGAAAGGGTTTGATATGAGGGTTGTGACAATTAGTCGGGATGCCGCATTTTGCGGGATAAGATCTGTTATCCCGATAGCGGGATAACACCACGGAGCGTGCAACTTTCACTGCACTCCGCTCAAGCGTCCAGAACCCATCATCAGGAGATGAGCAGCAGATTTATTCTTCCATGCAATAGCACGTTTCGTTCTTTGACGTGCTTTTCTTTCCTCGAAAAATCCCTTATCGAGGAAAGGGTTCTTATCAAGTTTCAAGGATATATGTCGGACAATGGGGGTATCTTGGGCGATGACCAACGTGGCGTCTTCAGTTTTAAATACCCAATTGCGAGTTCCTACCTGATGCCAGTAGTTATGAACAATCCAGTCTTTTGATTTATTTCGGTGTCGTCTTTTTGTCCACTTACTGAGCATTTCCCACACAACGTAGTCAAGGTTACCAAATGTTTGTTTCGCGCAGGCCGCTTGATGGTAGTTTGCCCACCCCGTGATTATCTGGTTGAGCCTTTGAATCAATACAGTCTGCGTGTCACTTTTTCGATTCTTAATTTCATTGCTAAGGGTAGTAACTACTTTGTGTATAGACTTCGCGGACGGCTTGACAATCAGTTTATTATTGTACTTTCTGAAATTCCATCCAAGGAAGTCAAATCCTTCGTGCACTGTTGTTATTTTGGTTTTTTCTGGAGACAGTGTTAACCCACGAAGAGCAAGATATTCCCGAATGACTTCAATAATGTCCTCGGCAGTTTCTTTATCTTTTGCCGTGATTATGAAATCATCCGCAAAGCGTATCAAGTTGACGCCGTTTCGTTTATGGTCTTTCTGGTCTTTTCTGGTTCTTCCCATTGGCCAGTACTTTGTTGCTAGAATGTCTTCCATACCGTCGAGTGTCATGTTTGCCAGTGTTGGTGAGATTATACCGCCTTGAGGTGCGCCGACTTCTGTTGGAAACAACTCTTTATTATATACAAATCCAGCTTTCAGGAATTTCCGAAGCATGTTCTTATCCATTGGTATATTATCCGATAACCATTCATGACTAATTTTGTCAAAGCAAGCTTTGATATCTCCTTCTATAACCCAGATCGGAGCATTTCCTCGTGCCAGAAGGTTATGAATATGTTTCATGGCATCATGGGTGCTCCTGTATTTTCTGAACCCGAAGGATACGACATCTGCCGTTGTTTCGGCAATCGGTTCCAACGCCATAAGATACAGGGCCTGCATGGCTCTGTCATTCATAGTTGGGATGCTTAACGGTCTCTTTTCCTTTTTGCCAAATTTCTCGATGTACACTCTCTTCAAGGGGCTCGTCTGGTACCTCTTCTGGTTCAGGCCATAGACTGATTCTAGTTTCTGTACTGACTTTTCCCATGTCACACCATCCACTCCGGGGGTTTTATGCCCTTTGTTGGATGTCACCCTTTTTACAGCCATGGCTTTTGCATAGAATGAATGAACGAGAAGATACTGTAACCTTTTGACTAGATTCCAGTTTTCTTTCTCGACTGCCTTCACAATTCGTAGTTGGAGTCTGTTAACAAATGCCTCCGCGCATGTCCAATCTATTTGTTCCCAGCGTTTCACCGGCAATCTGTCTGCATAGCTCTCATGCTCGCGCACGTCGTTGAGTCTAACTGCATTCACGAAGTTCTTCCTCCTTCATGTGATTGAACACCAACAGGAAGTCAGCTACCTTTCGGCATAGGGCAATGTTGCACCCCTATGCTCCCCATTACAGGGAACCATTTGCTTTTTCCTGATTCCCTTACCCTCTGGACATTGTACAATCTTCACAGTTTGCCTACTCTTAGCGAGAGACCATAGGGCTTATCTTGTTCCGTCGTTTGCATAATTATTGTCCTTTTAGGTCCTGACTCTAAGCCGAGGGTAGTCTGTTCATCTCCAGCAGTGTAGTTGAAGCCACTACCGTCTTACCCCATCCCATTTTGGGCAGAGCATATCAACCATCATTTGCTCTTTTTAGGTGACGACTCTTACATCAGTTCACTTATGTTAACCATGAGGACATTTCTCTGGCAGTTACCGAATTCATGGTTAATCCGTTTACCACTTTGTTTCGTCAGCTTTGCACCCCGCCGTTACCAGCAACGCACATGACGATAGAGATACCTCAGATGAAAGAGGTAGCCTTTCGGCAATACACGCGACAGCTTTCAAGTCGCACTCAACTATCCTAACACAGGGGGCAATCAAAATAGGTAGTAGCATAATTAACCAAAGAATTATAATATTTATAACACGACCCAAGTTATAGTCTGGATTAATTGAGGCTGTATTTTCCGATTTAACTAATATCATTAATCCTGTAATCAAACATGCACTTAATATTACTGAAGCTATAGCATATAAGGCACTTTTTTTAGGATTTGAAAATTCATAACCATTGTAATTTGCCTTTAAGATTCTTGCTAAAAAGTACACTACTGCTCCTAGTTCAATAAAGTTTATTAATAAACTTCCGAATTCCTTTAAAGCATTAATATTCCCATTCCCCTCCGTTTCTTACACACATTTAAACACCAATGTATTTGAAAGAGCTTTCCGTTACTTAAGCTACGCTTTGATTATAAGCCCTCTCATTTCATTCAATATTAGATGCTTCTCTAAGATCTATGAAACACCTTTATTAATTCTGAACATTTTCTTAATCACTCATATCCAAAAGCCACAAGTTAATAGTCCCCCAATGAGATATATCCACAATGGGAATGTGCCAGCATACTTATAAGACAATTAAATATCCAAAATGTATACACGTTAGTAATAATATTTTGGCAGTTAGATAATCACAAATTAATATTACCTTTGTGGTCATCTAACTGCCAAACAAATGTACAGGTAGACCTTACGATTCCATTTTTAATGGACATCTTTTTTCAATGAATTTAAGCTCAAGACAATACCTATTACAAAAGTAACCAATAATGTAAAGGTTCCAAGTGGATAATTAGTGAATGTCCTCGCCCCATCGTGAGGACTAAATACTGTTGGAATAGTCCAAGGAAAAATTGTATTTAAAGGCGTATTGAATATAATAATGTTTAAAACCATCGCACAAATTCCAAGTATAGTTGGTGGAATTATATTGCGTTTTGAAATGCTTAATTGTGCTACGATTGGCACCAATGCAAAGTGCATTATAACCATTAAAATATATGCTTTAAAATATTTGAAAACGACGATAGTAGTTAAAGGTTCATGCTTTAAAATAAGTCCAGACAATATTGAGAGAACAAAAGAAGAAAAAAGCGTTACTGCTATTATTATAAGCATAACAGTTAATTTACCAACAAAAAATTCAGATCTGCTATTAGGGTATGTAAATAAATTATTTATCATATGTTCTTGGTATTCCCTGGAAAATATAAAGCCTGTTAACAAAGCAAAAAAACCGATTCCTACGAGTAAATTAATAAGCATTACAGGGGTTAAAAAATAGTCATCCCACACTACAAGTGGATATTTCGAGTTAGAAGCATAGACAAGAAATACTAAGAAATTAGGAATTAAAAAGATTGTCGGAAGCGCCCAAAGAATTTTACAGTTTTTCAATTTTTGAAGTTCTGTAGTTGTAATATTATATAACTCAAATAATTTGGGCATCATTCCAATCCTCCAATGCGTTTTAGAAAATAATCTTCAAGCCTATCTTCGATTAAACATATTTCCTCTACATCAATATTATTTGTTACTAAAAGCCTGTTAATGTTTGCAGTTTCATTGATTCTTTCAAATATCTTTAATAAACCGTTTTCTACAGTAAACTCTTTAATATCCAGATTTTCAGTCAAACATTTAATAGCAGCTTTTAAGTCATTAACTTTGACCTTGATATGTTGCTCTCTCTTTTTTATCAATGTATCTAGAGTCATTTCCTCAAGCAAAATACCTTTATTAATAATTCCAATTTTGGTAGCCATTTGTTCAATTTCACTCAGAAGATGACTTGATACTAAAATAGTAATTTTATCTCTTTTTGCAAGAGTAACTATGAGTTCTCTAATCTCCTTTATACCCACTGGGTCGAGACCGTTAGTCGGTTCATCTAATACCAAGAGTTCTGGCTTATGTAATAGTGTTCTTCCTATTCCAAGCCTTTGCTTCATACCTAGTGAGAATTCTCTGACCTTTTTATTTCGGGCTTCTGATAGTCCAACTAAATGAATAACTTCTTCAACAGATTCTCTCTTCTTTATGCCCATAAGCTTCCTGTGTATTTCGAGATTTTCCACCGCAGTCAAATTCTCATATGCGCCAGGATATTCGACCATCGAACCGATTCTTATAAAAACGTGATAATTTGTTTTGTTTAGTGGTTCTCCAAATAATTCCACACAACCGGATGTTGGCTTAATTAATCCTAATATCATTCGAATGGTTGTAGTTTCACCTGCTCCATTCTGTCCCAAGAATCCATAAATATCGCCTTGTCTTATATGCATATTAAGATTTTGGACAGCATACTCTCCACCGTATTTTTTACTTAGATTTGAGATCTCTAAAATAGATTCCATTTAATTCCTCCTGCCCTATAAATAGGTTACGCAACCCCCTCACAAAACGAATGAAGGGGCTATTTTAAGTATATCCCTAAAGCTATAACTAGAAGGTACTTCTAGTTATGAATAGCAATCTTGTTGGTAGATAAATCCCAGATGCGGCCTGATTCAATTTCTACATCATAAAAACCGTCATCCCCTGATGGGCGACACAAATGTACATAACTTTTTGACACAAATATAGTAATCACTCGCTGAGCTTAGTAAGACGGCAAGCTGCGTTTAAGAATGATGCGACATACTCATTTATTCGAAATGTTGCCTATTGAGTCCTATAGTTATGACAATAGCCTATCTTAACTCCGTAAGGATAGGCTATTGTCATTGTTTGTGAAACGAGTTTTTGGTTTCAACCCCATCTTTGAAAGGCTAAAGTATTTACCTATTTTCCCAATTCGAAAAAACAACCGCCTATATTTGTATATGTTTTGTTGTTTTTTGTAAAAATTAATTCCGAGCCAATTTCATCACCAGTTTCATTCTTATAATTTGACACTTTAACTTGCGTAACAGTATCTCCGATTATTTCTAAATTACTAAATTTAACCCTCCAATCACTAAAAAACTCAGTCTCTGTCAGTGTTTTTTCCTCAAATATTGGATTTTTTATGGTTCCTTTATTTGTTACTATTTGATTTTCATCAACGACAATTTTTTGACCTATATAGTCATTTATATTCTTCTCACTTAATGACGAGACATTGGTTGTTGGCATGTATTTCTTGACTATCCATGTTCCGTAATAGAATTTGGCTTTTTCCACACTTGAACTCGGTTGAGTTGGACTCGGAGTTGCTGGTGAACTAGTAGAAGGTTTAGTCGTTGGACTTGGAGTCGCTGGAGTATTTTCATTACTCGGCTGTGGACTTGTAATTGCCGGTGGATTATCTGCTCCAGTTATTGGTTCCGCTGTTTTTTTACTACATGCAACCGTTGTGATGGTTAACCCTAGAACTATAAAAACAAGACATAATTTGTTCAATTTCAAAACTCAATTTCCTCCTTAAAATACATTCGAACTAGTTTACTTAGCTTGGCTTTATTGCCATAAAAGTCCTACTCCATTCGTGTTAAACAGGATTTCCACTACATAGCATCACTTTCCAAGTACTTATACCTTTCTACAAAAAACTACCAATTCCTCTAGCCCATTGCTTTGGTCTATGGCTTAAGTGGTTGCAATTCTACAAGCGTAGAGGTTCCTTGCTTGGTAAGTTGGATAAGCTCTGCGCCATCAACAGAGACATAATTCTCATCTCCTTTCAATTTTACCTCTTTTAACTTCCCAGCTGTCACGATATAGGCTGTTTGAAGATCATAAATAATCGCTTGATCTTTAGCACCAATCAGCCAACTCACGTCTTTGTCAAAGGGAATTGAGCCCTCCCACTCAGTCTTCAAAGAAGGGTTATCCGTCATTTCAACGAGGTCAGGTGTGGTTTTTATTCTGACGAGTTGGTCGTTTTCGACTTGACCAATATAGACCTTTCCCTTTCTGATTCCTAGGATTCTATCATGGACGTTATCTGAGACGATTCTGCGGCTTGTTCCTTCTAAAGCAATCACTTGATGGGAATTCCCCACTTGACTGTCAATATATAGTGTTCCGAAGCGATCTGAAGTCGCAATTTGATTGACCATCTCACCACCTGATTTTGGGAGGGTGGTCACTTCTTTCATAACATCTATTTTCATCAGTGCTTGTGTTGAGTTACTCTTTACATTTAAGTACATCAAATTGGTTGTGGGTGAGACAACAAATTGTTCAATTTTACCGCCTGCCGAAATTTTTTCATTGCCACTCGCCGGATCAAAGGCATTTAAAAGATCATTTGATTCGGTATCTTCGTCACTATTCCCAAGTTCCAGAGAATACAGTTCTGTGATTTGCGGATTTCCATACCGCTTCTCGTACCGTGGGGCTACGGAGGTCTCTTTGGTCACAACTTTTGGGTGGTTAGGGTCTTCTGATTGTGGTTTAACTATAGAGGCAGGAATTTTAGTAGGATACACTTTAACCGTTGTGCCTTCATTGGGATTTTTCTTAGCATAAAAATAGAGTAAGATATTTCGATCAGGCAGCCATTGGTAGGTAAGAACCCCTAATGTCTTATCCGTTTCAGAAGGCGATCTCTTCTCAAATACAACGTTTCCCTTGGTAAGATTAAACACTTTAAGTGTCCCATTTTCGGTGTATGCTAAATAATCCTTGGCGAAAGAAACTTGGATACTACTAAGGTCATTACCAGGGATAGTTGCTTTGAGCTGGAGTGTGATGGGTTCACTAGCCACCGGACTCATCACTTTTTGAACTTGGTTGTTTAGCAGAGAGTACCCTCCAAATTGCACGAGGAGTGAAACTAAGGTCCAAACCAATATAACGCGCAGTTTTTTATTCAAATGTTATGTCTCCTTTTTAACGGGGGTTACAAGGTCTTAAGGGGTAACCACAAAGGCTGTGGGAATATATCGTTCACCGAAAATATTCCAAAGACGATTCATAACTTTGCCGTTATAGACCATTTCAGAGGAAGAGCCACCATCGAGATTGATCGCATTCATTGCATGGTAATCTTCAAAGACATTCATCAGGTCTCGTAAAGTGGCTCCTATACTCCAGGTGGGCTGACGTCCATCAATGACTACAAAGATAACGGTTCCATCTGCCATTTGTCCAATGCCGGTTCGAGGGGCAGGTCCCTGACCACCGTCTCCTTTAACCACAGGTTCACCCTCGACAATGAGATTAGGTCCAAAAGTAACAACTTCACGCATGTTTTTCTCGTTCAGCTGTTTGGCCGTCATTTCTCCGATTACCAGTTTCTGTTTGTCATTAAATCCGGCAATATTGACAGCCAGGTCTGATACATTGTTGTGAACCAGTTTTCCTTCATGCATCGTTAGACCGTCTGGGAACGATCCGTTTCCTTTACCGTTGGGGTCATAGAAACCACCGGCATTGATCCCGGCAATTGCTCCCATATCCTTGACCAGATCGCTCACACGTTCTCCAGTAACCCCAATTTCTTTGGTAACAGCTAATTTAACTCGTTTAGGATCTTTTATCAGCATGACTTTACCCTTAAAGCTTGAGCCTTTGATATCTTCAATGGTGATTCCCGTACTCGGATCAGAAATCACGTTTGTGCGACCGATTATTTGTCCACCGCCTACCCCTTGATCAGCATTGAAATTTCTAATCCGTTCTATTTCTGCATCGGACAAAAAAGCCTGCACAACCTGGGGATGTCGTGATGTAGCAACCGCGCCAACAGCCATGATTTTGAGGGGCTGAAATGGTCCCCAAAACACTATAAAGGGAGCAAGTATTGACGCAAGAATGAGATTAAAGCCAATGAAGGCTAAAATCATCTTTACTTTTATTTTTTTCTTTGTTTTCATATAAGCTCTCTTTCTCCGTCGAGTATATTTGGCAAATTCACTTAAGAGGTAACTACAAAGGCTGTGGGAATATAGCGTTCACCAACAATGTTCGGAATCTTATTTAAAACTTTGCCCTGGTAGAACATTTCTGAAGAAGAACCCCCATCGAGATTGACCGCATTTATCGCATGATAATCAACAAAGACATTCGCGAGGTCACTTAAGGTCGCCCCCATACTCCAAGAAGGTTGGCGTCCATCAATGACTACGAAAATAACCGTTCCGTCCGCCATTTGCCCAATACCTGTACGAGGGGCCATTCCCCATCCACCATCTCCTGAAATGACTGATTTGCCCTCTGCGATAAGATTAGGGCCAAAGGTCACTGCGTCCTGAATGTGCTTCTGTTGCGCTTGATCGGCGGTCATATTGCCGATGATGAGTTTCCCCTGATTATCAAATCCAGCAATATTCATTGCCTTACTTCCCATATTGTTATGGACCACTTTACCGTTTTGTATCGTTAAACCGTCTGGGAAAGCTCCGTTGCCTTTACCGTTCGGGTCATAGAAACCTCCGGCATTAATCCCTGCAATGGCTCCCATATCCTTGACGAGATCGCTGACCCGTTTTCCCGTGATACCTATTTCTTTGGTAACTGCCAATTTAACTCGTTTCGGGTCTTCTATTAGCATTACCTTGCCTTTATAGTTTGGCCCTGTAATATCCTCTATCGTGATTACGGAACTTGGGTCTATAACCTTTGTGGATCCAATGGCTTGTCCACCGTTGATTATCTCGGTGCCCACTCCCTTTGCAGGAGTGGCGTTTGATATTGAGTTCGTAAAACCTACCAAGCCTAAACTAATGAATATAACGACAGCAGTCCAAGTCCATTTCGAAGTGGGTTTGTTGAAAAATTTAATCATTCTTATTCTTTTTTTAATTTGATCATTATTTTTGTTTCCAAAGAAACCGGTGGTTCCAGCATGCCATGTTGATTGCGCAGGGGTTAATAAACTGATGATGGATAGGCCATAGCTTTGATATTCTTCTGGCATTAAACAACATAAGGTATCTGCATCACAAGCTAACTCGCAGTCTTCACGCATTCTAGCAAACGAATACCAAATTAATGGATTAAACCAATGCACTATTTGTGCGGCAACGGCCAGCCAATTAATAAGTATATCTTTTCTTTTATAATGGGAGAGTTCATGAATGAAAATATGTCGAATGTTTTCATCATTAAGTCGGTTGACCAGAGATTGAGGAAGAAGAAGTTTAGGACCCACTATTGCGTAGAGACAAGGTGTATCTATATGATTCGTAATGATTATCGGAAGGTTTCTTCTAATACCCATTTTTCGAGTACATTCTTGCATGAGTTTAGACATCCGTTCGTCTGATACAAAAGGTTCTCGTCTTACTAATAAATGGAATCTGAGGTTTGTAGCTATGGTTAGAATCATTAAAATAAGGACTCCTACTAACCATAGCATGGCTAGTATCCAACCAATCGATAGATCCTTAGCAAGAGGTTCTTCCGCTTTAGTACTACTTTGTTGGTTGATAATAGATTGGTCATTCGTTAACTGTGGATCTTTCCCTGATATATTGTCGATTTGAGCATTGCTGTCTGGTATCCTAATTTGATCGACAATCGGACTTATGACCGATTTGTTCGGTATTAAGCTGTAAATGCTCCAGGGGCTTTGAATATCGTACGGTATTAGTAATCGAAGTATCAGTAGCATCCAAATTGCATATTGCCACTTTGCATCTAGCTTGTTTCGCAGCGCATAGTTCACCAGCAAAATTAGGACAGCTAACATACTAGCCATCATAGACGATTTAATAACCCAGTTGAAGACTAACTCTAACTCCATAAAATAACCCCCAACTGAATTATTTATCTTCTAAGAGTTTTTTAAGCTCTTCTATTTCTTCTGCCGATAGCTCTTTGTTTTCAATAAAGTTCTTAACAAGCAAATTAAGAGAACCGTTATAAACACGACCTAAGAATGACTTGGCTTCTTCTTTGGCACATTCGTTTTCAGGAACTAAAGGATAATATAAATATCCGCGGCTTCCAACATTATAAGATAAGGCATTTTTGATAACCAATCGACTGAGCAACGTTTTAATCGTTTTCGGTTTCCAGTCAGTTGTCCCCTTCAGTTCATTAATGACATCGCTGGAACCTAGAGGAGACTCATTCCATAGTACTTTCATTACCACCCATTCAGCATCGGATATTTGTGGGGTACTTTTCATTTTTTTCACCTGCCTACATACGTAATCTGGTTAGCGATTAAAGCTTACATTCGTAGGCGTTTATTGTCAAGCTTTTTCTAGGACTGCCTATTTTAGACTATTGATTAGACTAAGACGAAAAACAATTATTGTACTGAAACCAGTAAATCCTACCCTCTTATCCTGACGTAACCGGCAATATTTCTACTTTTGTTCCTTATGGGGCAGATAACTAAGATTATGGCATAGCACCAGCATTCAAATAAGGACGCTGGTGCTATGCCATAATTATTGGTTGCTATGACTGGAGTTGATACGATGCTTCCCTTGCCACTGGAACTTCCGGAGCTACTGAGATTGGTTGTGATTTAGGCAATAGACTTATTCCCACAAGCACTAACACTGATAACCCGATGAATAATATTACATGCCTAAACTCGTTTAAAGTGCTTCTAATTAACAAAATATTGACCTCCTTCGAAGAGCCAAATTCGTAAGAACTAATTTACAAAGAGCTTCTTAGACGCCATCTGGCCGAGAGTCAAATCCTATAAGCTCACGTGTGAAAGCGTCAAGATATATTTTATACCCACTTCCGTCGGACAAGGACACGTCAACATATAACCAAAGACTGTTGTTTACACCACCAAATGAACTGAATTTTGAAGAAACCACAGTGCGATCATTTAGCAGATGAGCATCGACAATATCTTTGGCTACTTCTTCAAAACGATTGTCGTTGCGAGTAGCTTCCCTTTGGACGCTTAGTTTATCATCAGAATCTCGTAAAATCTGCTTTTGCTCAGGAGTCATTTGCTCAGGCTCAACTCCAAAATTAATTTCTTTGGATTTATCAAACAGAGCAATGGAATATACCTCACCCGTAACAGAATCGACATTGCACCAATACGTCTTATTTCCATCAACTGTATTAAAGTACATCTGCCACATGTCCTTTAAAATAATCTTACTCTGGGATTTGGCTTTACTGAACATTACAGTCGCACGGCCACCTTCTAAATTATCTCCATACATTTGCACAATCTTATCTGCCGCATATGTTGCCGCCTTTTCCTTGGATATGTCCTTGGCTGCAGGTGTTGGCCAGTTCTTTGGTACTGGTTTATCGGGATCAACAAAAGTGTATCCTGGGGTCTTTAGTATACTAGTGTCGGCTTCCTTTCCTATATTCGAGGTGGAAATCATCGTCTTATTGGTAACTATTTTCCCTTCCTCCGTTGCTGCTGAATGAGCAAGAGCTGACGAGATTCCAAATGCTCCACCCACCAATAAAACCGTTGAAAATATTAGGCTCTTTTCGTAAATATTGTGGGTAAATTTGAGCAATAAAAAGTACCTAATTATGGTAGTCTTAGATGCCCTATTAGTATAGTTCCATTGTCTCTTTGTAAGAATGGATGTTACACATAATAAAAAAGGTGAA
>DASRMG010000170.1:0-6039 GCA_035648035.1 Desulfosporosinus sp.
TCCTTGATCCAAGCGAACCCGATTAAAATATATCTTATCCATTTCGTTCAGAACGGGCGAATCCAGTAAATACAAATGACGATTGTATTCCTTATAAATCACTTCTACTAGGCTATCATAAGTTACTTCCCAAGTATTATGTTTGAGATCCTTAAAGGTGAGATTGATAACGGGGTATTGTCCCTGTTTGTCCATGCAGTCTGAATGCTGACTGATCGCTAGGTTCTCGAAGAGTGAACTGTTATCGATAGGCGATTTTTCTAAAAAATAGGTCAACATGGACATATTTAGGGTTTTGCCAAAACGCCTTGGGCGGGGAAGCAGGACTATCTCAGAGCCATCCTCCATAATATCTTTAATAAATAAGGTCTTGTCTACATAGTAGTAATCTCCTGTTAGTAATTTCCGAAAATCACTGACACCTATGGCAATTCTTTTCTTCATTCATTCAGCACCACCTTTTCGGATCAAAAGTCATCTCTCCTGTATCCCATTACGAACTCAATACGGAAAATTTCTTAGATTTATTTTATTATAATTACCTAAAATTTACAAGGATGGCCTTGATATCTGGGCAATATCAAGGCCATCCTTACTTCACACAATAACGCGTCCTGCTACCATATTTCTGTGAAGACAGCAGGCCTTTACTTTCTAGCTTGAGGACAAAGGTTTGAATAATCGCATAAGCTGCATTTTTAAAGTCGTCAAGTTCCGTATCTTCGATCCCGAACTCCACAGTTATCTCCTTATCAACAAACCCTGGTGCTTCAACCTTCAGTATATAGCTTCCCAAAATATGGGACATTTGACAACAGTGGCTTATGCAGTGCAGCGCTCGGTGCTTACGACGCAGAGCAAAATAAGCCGTGTAAGCTCTAAAGGAAGGGCCGTTCTTGACACTATGGTGGCTCTAAACCCTGTCCTGATGCTTCAGGTTTAGAGCCCTAGTCCCGTGCGACGAATGCACGGACAGTAACTTTTTATTACCTAATAAACTCATTTAAAGTTATATTCTTATAATCTTGAAAATCAATCCCTAATTTCTTCCATTGGCTCGATTGACTTGCTGAAGGTATTAAAGCACTACCATCTGAAAAAAATGAAATAGTCAATTCACGTTCATATGCAGCTAATTGTCCTCTAACTAAGTACATAACCGCTACTGAACTCCTCAAATTATTTTGAATCTCCTGAAACTCTGATTCAGTTACTGATAACTGTCCGAAACGAATTTGAGTTAGTTTTACGTTATTAGTCAGGTAGACATCCTTCGCAGCAACTAGAACATTATTCCCCACAATGTACTGTGAAAATAGCACGGAATTTTTGATTTCGCTATTTAATGCTAAGCTGCTTAATGAAATCATAAGATTCCATGCAGTTATCACAGGATTCCCAATACCAACTTCATATGATTTATCTATAAACCATTTAGCACCTGATACACCTGCTTCGTTTAGGACTAACGTTGAATTAGAATAATCTCTGCTTGTGTTTGCCCAAGATTGTTTCATATTAGAAATACTTGTGGCGTCGTAATAATTAATAAGATTTGCTTGGTCCATTACACGCTGAATACTAGTACTTGTTGTGTTATACAACGCTTTACCCTCATCTAATTTTTGTTGAGTTTCCATTAAATTAGCAATTCCACCTAATGCCGATAAAGTAAGACCAATACCATTAATTGAAGCATTATTAATATTATCAGATATGTAACTAGCTAAAGTAGTTTTCAGCCCTTCCTTTTCTAGTAAAATTTCCTTAATAACATCAGCTTCTAATTCCCAAATGTCTCGGTCACCGTTAAAACAGAATCATAATCGTTTAAGAGATTGAAAACCATTTCGCTGTCGGCTCGATCCAAATACCAGGTGAGGTCTGTTAAACTGAGCGCATCAGAATTAACCCCTGAAGGCAACGACAACGTAAGATTTACTGGAATTATTGCATCAGGATAATTATGAATCAAGTGATATATAATTTGGGCACAATTTTTGGTAAGGGTACCAGGTTCACTATAATTCATGAATAGATCTCCATAAAATCCTTCATAAAATGCTTTAGTTTTAACATTTGTGTATTGAAAGGCCATTAATTGCAAAGCCGTTGATCCATTTACAGTAATATTAGAACCCATCCATATATTCCACCATTTATCGACAGTATGTCTAAAATAATCGTTTGCTAGGTATAAGTTAAGATTTGTATCACTTACCTTAGTCATAAGTGTAGAATTTCCTTCTGCATTCAGTACTCTATGCACAATAGAATCTGTAGGTAAAACGGGAAATTTCCGTAGAAAAACGGTAATCTCACAGCTGTCCTGAAATCCACCCTCTTCGGTAGTCACCGTAATGGTAGCAGTTCCCTCTTTTAGCCCTTTTACATGACCAAAGTTGTCTACTGTAGCAATTTCCGGGTTACTGCTTACCCACGTTACATTTTTATTCCCAGCAGTGGCAGGCAAAACCTCATGTACCAGCAGTTCCTCTGAATTAAGTAAAATGACCTTGCTTTCTTCGATAATCGTTACTCCGGAAACCGCGTCATCTTCCAGCTCACGATCTATAAAAGAAAAGGGAACATTGTTTTCTAATGCAAATTGATGAGCGTAGGAATTGTAATAGACCTTCATCGTCTTAGGGCAAGGGTAGTCGCTCCTCCAAATGTCTGCATTAATCCGAGCAATATTCGTTACACTTTTAGGGACGACGATTTCTTTGCCATTTAGATAACCCAGGCTACCGATCGATGTAATGCCCTCTGCAATATTAACTGTATCAGCGAAGGGCAAATAATAACCAGACATTGCACTTGCTTCTGCAGAATATAGAACATTGATTGTTTTAGGACGGCAAGTATAGAATGGCTTATTGTTTAACCTTTGCAAAGAAGTGTTCGAGATAGTAATAGTATCTAGACTTTCACAGCCATCAAATGCTCCTATGGATTCGACAGAACCTGGGATACTAACAGCAGAAAGTTTGCTGCAATTTTTAAATGCAGAACCTATGGAAATTAATCCATTGGGGAAAACCAGTTCCTCAAGATTGCTACAATTTTCAAACGAATCACTGCCAATTCTTCGAATACTACTAGGAAAAGATATCTTCTTCAGTCTCGCTAGATTTCTAAATGAAGAGGAGTCTATTTCTGTAAATCCATCCTCTATGATTATTTCTTCAGCATCTATAGTGTTCGAAACAACATTCATACTACTTGGAGAATCAAGCAAGGTTAATTTCTGGATATTAGCATAAGAGTATCCCTGTAACTGAGGACCCTTAGAAGGAATTTCTAATTGAGTAATATTTGTACACCCGCTAAATGCGTCATTATTAATTTGTTGTACATTCCTTGAAATTGCAAGATGTTCTAGGCCTGCACAACCATAAAAAGCCCCATCTTGGATGTGTGTAACACTATCAGGCAGGATAACACTCTTAAGCGAAGTACAATTTTCAAAGGCAAAACTCCCTACCTGTGTAACATTTGATGGAATATTGATTTCGTTAAGATTGTTACAATTTCCAAATGCACTACCTCCTATTTCTATTAAAGATTCTGGTAGCGTTACCTTTTTCAGAGATGAAGAACCCAAAGAAGGAGCGGAGAATAAGCCATCAAGCCTTGTGAATCCTTCACCTATATATATTTCTTCTATGGGAAGAAGGCTTGAATTCAGCCGGAAATCTTCACTTCCAGAGAAAAGTACTTTAAGTGTTTTTAGTTGATCACAATTTTCAAAAGTATTCTCGCCAAAAGATAAGCCATTGCTTTGTATAGTCAGCTCTGTTAACTTGACTGAATCTTTAAAACAATCGTTATCTAATCTCTCCAATGCTTTTGGAAATCTAAAGTTTTCAAGCTGTTCACAGCCATTAAAGCTATTAGACTCGATTTTTATTAATGTGCCTGGGAGTAAAAGAGTTGTCAGAGAATGTAAATTATTTAGGTTCCATGCTTCAATCGTTGTAATTCCTTCTGCAATCGTTAATGTTTGGACAGTACCTGGTAATTGCATGCGATTCGAAACAATCGGATTGTCCTTATAGGATATTGTAATATTTTTTAAATTGGGGCAATCCACAAATGCCGTTGGACTTGTATTTGTTGTTTGAATAGGAATAGTTATGCTTTCCAAATTAGAACATCCAGCAAAAGCGCCGTCAGATATAGATTCAAGTGTCTCGGGCAAATGTAGTTCTTTTAGTTTTGTTTGACCACTAAAAGTATAATATCCAATTGAAGTAATCCCTTCATCAATCAAAATCGCATCGAGAGCTAAATCAGTATAAATATCATCTAACTCTGTTGTGTATGGACTTAAGGTGATATGAAGAGTATTCATCTTAGTGCATCCCTCAAATGTACTGTTAAGTGTTAATCCATTAGGTATTGAAAGCTTAGTAAGATTTGCACAGTCCTTAAATGCAGAGTTAAAAACTTTATTTATTCCCTTTGGTATAATAATCTCAGAGAGGCCTAAACAACCGCTGAAAGAATATCCTCCGATTGTTTCTAAGGCATCCGGGAAGACTACTGATTGCAGCATCTCGCATCCCGAAAAAGCATTCTGCCCTATTATTCTCAAACTATCTGGAAAATCGACTTGTTTTAATGCCTTGAAATTATCAAATTCCCAAGTTCCGATCTCCGTAATTCCTTCGCCGAAATTAATTTTTTCTAGGGTTGAATTTTCTGAATCTCCCCCCATAAATCGATTGCGTGCGATGGAATCCGTACCGCCTCTATAGATGTTAAGTTCTTTGATACTTGCATGTTCGTTTAAATCTGTATCCACAAAATAAGTTGTATTCGAAAACGTTAAACTGATAAGTTTGGTACATCCTCTAAGCGCACCATCAGAGTTGCCGACATATTCAACACTTTGAGGAAAATATATACTCGTTATTGAAGTATTTTGTGCAAAGGCATCATCCATTACTCGAATAACCCCTTCAGGAATTACAACATCCCCGTCAGCGCCCTTATACTCCCATAGCAGTCCATCAACAATTTTAAAGTCGGAGTCATCCGTCTGTTGACCCGATGCTGTGGCTGGGAATACTGCGGTAATCACGCCTGAATTAGCAGGATTTGTTACTGTTGTCGCTCCTGTTACTGTAAAGGAGTCGCCATCTACACCTGTTAATGTATACCCTGCTTTTGGTGTGAGTGTAATCGTTGCTGTGTAGACTCTATCTGCAGCAAATGTTCCGTCTGCTGGTGACCACGTAACTGCTGCAGTGTATTGGTCTGTTGCGGTTATTGTTGTTACAGGTGTCGCTCCATTGACAGGTGCTATTACGCCTGCGATTGCAGCCGGATTTATCACGGCATCAGGTGCTGTTACAGTGATGGCTTGAATAACAGTTTTACCCTTTATATTAATTACAATCTCTGTGTCTGCCATCACGAGTGCTGCTCCATTTGCTTTAACTGTCGTAATGCCATTAGCTGCAAAGTCTTCAAAAGCAATATCTTCTGTGCTTGAATCTGATTTTGTTAAGTTCACTACTAAACCTGTTAAATCTAGAGTTTCACCTTCTGTATAAGTTACTTTCGTTGGCGCTGTATATACAGCACAATTAACAACTTCAGCTGTCGGGAAAACACCGTAAGCATCACAGATTTTGCTTGTTGAGCTTGCGTTTGCTTTGGTATTTGTAACAACTACCCTGTAATCACCTTGGTCATCAACTGTAACGCTACTAATTACATAGGTTTTCTGTGTTGCCTCTGAAATTAGCTGGTCATCCCCTATACGGCCCCCTGCTGCTGTATACCACTGATAAGTGAGTGTTCCTCCATCAGGTGAGGATGCCACTACCGTCATTTCAACTCTTGTTCCAAGAGTAGGAGTTATTTCTTGTCTTGTTGTAGTAATGTCAGGCTCCGTTGAATCGGCTTCCTGCTGCACCTGCGTGAGGTTAACCGTAATGGATTTTCCTGCTGTTAAATCAGCACTTGTTATGGAAAAGCTATCGGTTTTAGTTTCAAAGCCCCCCTTGCTTGCAGTGTAGGTATAAT
>DASRMG010000171.1:0-6578 GCA_035648035.1 Desulfosporosinus sp.
TTCGGAGAAGGTCTTTGGGATGAAGGTGGAGGAAAGAGACGTCTATATTGACAACTTGGAGGAGTTTACAGAAGCAGGTGCCTGCGGTACCGCTGCAGTCATCTCTCCCATAGGCAGCCTAACCAACGGTAAGAAGACCTTCACCTTCAACAGCGAAACCGAGGTAGGACCCGTTACCAAGAAGCTTTATGACCATCTAACAGGTATTCAGTACGGCGATGTAGAGGCTCCAGAAGGATGGATCATCGAGTTATGATCAAATCATTCAGCATGAGCTCGATCACTGCGACGGGATCGTAATCTGAACCGTTTTATTCTCGTATGAAGCGGATTAATTCTTTGTTGAATCTTTCCTGCTGGTCATAGAACAGGAAATGTCCGCACGCCTCAAAGGGTACAAGCCTGGAATATCTGATACTGTTCTTTTGCGCTATAGCCAGCGGGTACAGGCAGACCTGATCATTGATTCCGTGAAGAATGAGCGTAGGAACTTGGATTGTCTTCAGATCTTGAAATAATCCTTCTTCCCCCAGCCAGGTTCGGGCAATAGCCGCTGTGGACCAGCTTGCCGCTTGCAGCCCCAATTTAAATATCCAGTCTGACAACGGCCCGCTGACAGGATTGAAGAAGATCATTTTTCCAAATCCTCTCAACATACTGGGGCGGTCTTTGTATGTACCTTTGATGATGTCAATGACCGCTTGTTTTTCCAGACCATATGGGAAATACGGACGCTGCACAAGACTCGGCGCTGCTGCGGCAAACAGGGCCAGTTTTGCGACGCCATAACCATGGTGTCTGGCCATGTATCGGATGCATATTGCACCCCCGGTTGAATGTCCTGCAAGCACAAAATTATATAATTTGAGTGCTTCTACCACACATCGGACATCATCTGACAATCGGTTATAATCATAACCTGTCCACGGTTTGTCCGATAGACCAAACCCCCTGCAGTCAATACCGATGCACCTGTATCCCAGCTTGGGCAATTGATTGAACTGGTATTCAAACAAATTGTGGTCTCCCGGCCACCCGTGAATGAATACGATTGTTTTGTTGCCGGCAGGATTGATATCCTCCACATAAACGTGTACATTTGGTTCAACTTCAATCTTAAATCCCATGTTAATACCCCTATTCTTAGAATTTTTCTCTATAGGGTATTCACATGGGATTTATGCGTGCGTGTGCATTTTTCATCTGATGGATTGGATATACCACGAACGGCAACGATCACTAATCGAATGCCAACCCCAAATATCCTAGATCTTCAGGGGTTATCACCCCATCATTTTCGCCCTCTACCTGAGTCATTCCGAACGGGCGAATTGAGCCTCCTAATTTCTCGCCCAGATAGGCAGGTGTGCGCAGAATATATTCCTTTGCAGACAGTTGTTGTACGATCTGTTTTAGAGCAACATTAATACAATCCTCAGGGAGTAAGATTTCTTTGATGAGCACCTTGTCAGAAGATATTCTTTCAACCGTTAAGCAACCCTGAATCTCTTCAATATCTAGAGCATAGATATCCGCTCCAGACTGTTGTGACAACTTTTTCTGATAGGCAATGTCCTCATCATGATACATGATAAAGAGTCTGCCGCTAAGTTGGCTATTTCTTCTACGATTATACTCTTCGGGAGTGATCGATAACATCCTACATCGGCACGATCGAACGATTGGCAAACGATCTACCCTATCACGGCTAAGTAAAGACTCCCTAATATAAAATCCATTCTCGTATCCCTGCCTGCGATAATAGTTAAAAAGCTGGATTTTGGCTGGAACTAAGACAGAAAGTGCATTCTTCCTAGCCTTGAGATAAAGGTGACTAAAATCTATTAATCGAGTGGCTAAACCTCTGTTCTGATAGTCAGGGTGGGTTGCAATACCGTAGAGCATGGTTGTATTAAAGCGTTGCTGATCAGGGAACACGGTTCTTACAGAGATCATCGTAAGCATAGCCCGTATCTTTCCATCACAAAGCAATACCGCGGTTTCGTCCTCTTTGTACCGATGGGTATAGTAGAAATCAATATAATTGTCAAGATCTCCAAAGCAACGTTTCCAAATCTCTTTGAGGTCAATGACATCGCCTTTCTGAGCCAGTCTCACTTCAACTATCTCAGCTTCAATCTCATCTGCCTCATCTAAGATAACGACTTTATTATTCGCAATATGTTGCAAAGTATTTTTCCTCCATCTTTTCAGGATGGTAGGACAACTTAGCCTTTCTTAACCCCTCAAAGCCCATGTCCTCTTCACGGTTCACATAAATCTGTTCGGGATAGTTCTTTTGAATCAAAGCAGCGAATTCACGGTTGATCATTTGATAGGAACCCGCTATCGCACTAAAGGCTTTTTCGATGTGAGTGATATAAGTGTTTGAATTTAATCGTTCTCCCATCGTGAAGGCAATCACTTTACCTTCTGCACGAATAAGTCCGCCCTCTAAACCAAGCGTGACAAAATTGTTAAAGCAACGACGCACTGCGCAGCATTCTTGAGCACTCACAGACTCATTAGGGGCGTTAATTTTACACCATTCTTGGTTCATTTCCCAACAATTAGCTAAATTTTCTAAAGATATCTGTTCAAACTTCCAATCAAGATGTTCCTTCTTAAATCTGTTGATATAATTCCGTTTAGCGTGAAGCTTATTCCCTGACAGAGTGACTAGCTTGTCCACTAGATAAACATAATCATAGTTATCCCGCATTTCTTCATACTCAAAGCGATCAGGAAACACGCGATTCATCACGGCCATATCCTCAGGAGAGACTCCGACCAATACAAATTCATGACCGCTGGAAGCCGCGTCTTGTTGCATAGCCTCAAATACAATCTCGATATCACCCGATCCCGCAGGATAAAAATAATAAGGTAAGTCATTGAGAAGCCCTTTGACGACAAGGTAACCCTTCACTTGGGCAACAAGATAGTGATAGGTTTCAGACCATGCAAACAAGTTTGTAAAATTTTGATGGCCGCCCGGCAGATCAGCTATGTCAAGAAGGGGTTCCATCCATTGCTTGTCATTTAGTTCAATTTTTTTAAAGTTAATCATTTTCACTCCATCTATTCTGACAAATAAATATAAAATTTATAGAAACTTTAATATTATAACATCTTTTATTTAAAATTATAAGATAGAATGTTCGCTACCTCTGACATATCTTTGGAGGTTAAATTCTCCCCAATATCCTTACAATGTTTTTCTTTTCCGTTGGGTTGTCTTATACTTTGCTCCTTTGCTATCGTACGTTATCCACTCTCCAATGGGTTCCCCCTTCTCAAAATATCCAGAACGTTTGGTCGTTCCATCTGGACGATACCATTCCCAATAACCATCAGGCTGATCAGTGACCATCTTACCTTTAGACCAAATGGTTGTCCCATTCGCATGGTATTTGATCGTGTACCCGTCGATCACTTCCAATTTCTTTTCTTTAACGCCATTAGGCTGAATCAAGTCACATTTTTCATGTTCCATTTCTTATTTTCCTCCCTCGTTGTACTCGGTCAGCGCCTAATAAGCTCGCCCATTTGGGAACTTAGCAGTTTTCCCTGAGCCCAAACGATCTGACCGTTGAGGATCGTGTAATCCAGTCCTATAGGTAGGGCGTCAGGCTGCTTGTAGTCTTCAGGTGCACTAATAGTTTCGGGATCAAACACTACAAGATCGGCGCAATAACCTTGTTTGATCAAGCCCCTTTGTTTTAAGTTAAGCCTGCGGGCGGGGTCACCCGTAATTCTTTTAATCCCCTCTTCCCAAGTCATGAGTTTTCTGTCCCGCACATAGTCTCCCAAGAACTTAGGGAAGGTGCCGTATAAGCGAGGATGCGGTGTCCCTGTGGATATACCATCGGATCCGATTTGGCATAAGGGGTGTTGGAGCAAAGCGACAATATCTTCCTCGGCGAACAGCTTGTGCATCACCATGGAACTTTGACAATCTTCACTAATCAAGAGATCAGCAATTTGATCAATGATTTCACCGACCAGCACAGATGACGCTGCGCCGGTCTTAGTGACTAATTGAACGGCGGTGTGACCCTCTGCCCATTTGTTTTGCTCTTTAAAGGTGGAACTGATTAATATGTTGGGCCAACCCACCATGCCCACGAAATTATCCCAGCCCGGATATTCCAGTCCATCCTCTTTAATTTCACGTTTGAGTCTCGCTCTCAAAACAGGGTCCTTCAGTCTTTTAACAATTTCCGTGGCACCGCCTTCTTTGGCCCAAGGCGGGAGGACTTGAGATAATAAGGTGCTGCCGGCTTGATAAGGATGCTCATCAAACGTGACATCCACCCCTTCTGCCCGCGCTTTTTCGACCATGTCCATTAAGTCTTGGCCCGGAATTCCATAGTGCCGATTGGCATAGGAACGCATATGAGATATTTGCAATTTAACGCCCGATTCTTTAGCGACAGCTAGGGCTTCTGCCATTGCTTCCCGGACTTGAAGCGAGTGAGAGCGAATATGAATCATCATGATGCCATCATGGGCGGCGACGACTGAACTGAGGGCAACAAGTTCTTGTTTAGGGGCAAACATACCGGGTAAATAGGCTAAACCATAGGAAATTCCTAAAGTTCCCTGGCACATCGCGTCATCAACAAGCTGGCTCATTGCCGAGAGGTCCTTGGCAGAAGGCGAGACATTGTTTAAGCCAAGAACGTGAGCCCTTACAGCTCCATGGCCGATTAAAAAAGCCATATTATTTGGTTTAGAGGCTTGGTCTAGCTCTTGAAGAAAGGTCGCATAATCTGGCCAATCCCAATGTTGTGGGCCATTTCCTAAGATCGGGGTCAGATAGTTGCGCCAGTCTTGTGATTGTTTCGCATTTGGAGCTGATCCTAGACCACATTGTCCAACGAGCTCAGTGGTAACCCCTTGTCTAATTCTGCTTTCACGAATTGGACCAGACATAAAGGGTACCAAATCACAGTGGCTATGAACATCAATAAACCCTGGAGTGACCATTTTATTGGTGGCATCGAGGATGACGGTAGCTTCAGTTGACAGATCTCCAGCCACTTCAACAATCATTCCATCCTTTATACCAATGTCATTTTGACGTGGCGTATTACCTGTACCATCTACTACCAGACCACCAATGATCGCAATATCCAGCATTTACAACAGACCTTTCCTTCATTTTCGCTACGATACCCTTCTATATCTTTTACCATATAGTCAAGTCATAGTATACTATTTTCAGAGGGTTAAGGCACATTCAAAAAAATAACCAGTCAGTATGCCAGTCTATTTTGTGTCATACTGCGTCGGTAGATTCACCAAATGAGGACATAGACAAGCTTGTACAGACTACTAAAGATTTGATCATCAATTTTTCTCGCGATTAATAGAGATGTGTCTATGATAAAAGAGCACTATCAAAGTCCGTCAATTTTCCGGACATTGATAGTGCTCAAATATTTTGTTTCCCTAATACCATAGTGATTTCTTAACAAATCTTCTTCGAACTTATACTCCCATTATTTGGAGGCGAAGCGATTATCTTGTTCAATTTCGGTAACACATTTGCTTTTGATCGTTTCGACCAGAAATTCAGCATATCACTAATAACCAACTTAAGAAAACGCGTATTTTAGGTAAGAAACTTGGAGCCTATACGTTTCCCCACCTTTTAGGGGCCCATTGGTGGTGCTAGGTTTTTAGAGCAAACCTTGAACATGAACTATACGACAGCCCTCTGGATTTTGGCGCTGGTAGGTCTTGGCTTATGTCTTCTATGGAGGTCTAAGAGGCGTTGTCTATACTGATGCTTTCCAAGGCACCCTCATGTTTGTCATGATGCTGTCACTAATTATCTTCACGTGAGTCAATTTCATAATGTTTAGTTTTAAGAAGTTAGATCTGCAGAATTCAGTTAATGATTTTTTTATGGGAATTTATGCTGCAATTCTCTTAGACTTGTTTAATCGGTCTACTGCTAATTTACAGAGGGTATAGGCCAGAATGGAAAACTCAAAGTCCACTTTGGCTAAGTTTCCACGATGTCGAATGTTTTTTAACTGAAAGTACTCTTTGAGGTAAGCATTAACACGCTCAACTGCTGACCGTTGTTTATAAAGTTCAAAGTAGCTCGCGCTTCCTCTGGCAGGGACGATGTATTTTCTAGGGTCTGATGAAACCTTAACTTTGAATACTTTTTGACACTGGTTATTTCCTTTCAGAGGACATTCATTGCATTCCTTGGGCCCAGTATATTTCAAGGTATCGTATTGGGCGTCATAGCTATCATATCGGTAGGAATGACCTTCCTTGCACTTGGGGCGAAAGTATTTATCCTTACTTTCAGGTAGTTGTTCATTTCGCGGATTGTAATCAATGACAGCCCTTGCCCCTATGGCTTTAGCTTGTTGATAGATTGGGGTGTAGTCGTAACCCGCATCAGCAAGAATAAAGGAAGGTTTCAACTCGGGATGGAGTTCCTTCAGCGCTTTAAGCAGTGGAATCGCTAATTTGCTATCATGGACATTTCCCGAGGAAAGCAAGGAACTTAAAATATATTGGCTTTTACAATCCACGAGAAGATGACCTTT
>DASRMG010000172.1:0-28971 GCA_035648035.1 Desulfosporosinus sp.
GTTTCTTCCCACGGGAGATAAGCGAAACTGGGAATAAAATGTCACCACACCATAGATCTTGGCCAGAGGTATGCGTGTCTCTTTACTAATATGTTTAAGTACATGAGGTGGCAAATATCCATAAACTTCTTGAGCCTCCTGTAATATTGGGATCAGAGGTCCATTCTCATGTTGATACTTAATAATGACATTATCTAACTCTAGTTGTTTAGGGTCCACTAACTCTTCACACGCGGTACACAAATAAATCCCCCCTACTTAATTACTACTTTTAAAATTATATACCCCATTTTCCGTCACTAACATGGTCATTTTAGCGTCGTGCTTGCCAACCGGTACTTGCGGAATAATCTGACATTCGAAGCCCAGAGCGATTCTAGGTGTTTCGGGATTTAATAGCATAAAGAAACGATCATAAAAGCCTCCTCCGTATCCTAAACGTTCGCCCTGCAGATCAAACCCGGAACCAGGTACGATAATCAAATCGATTTCTGAGGGTTCCACTACTCCAAGCGTCAATTTAGGTTCGCGAATTCCATATTTTCCTGGTTCAATATCCTGAACAAGATCACGCACTTCAATGGGTAGAAGTATACTATGGGGTGCACAACGAGGTAATATTAATTTTTTCTCACCTGCGATGATTGCCTCAGCCATAGCCGTAGTCTCTACTTCTTCACGAAAGTTAAGAAATAACATCACGGTCTGGGCTGACTGAAACTCTGGTAAATCCATAAGTTTTTGCTGGATAATTAAGCTTTTACTTTTTCTTTCTTTCTCTCCAATAGAGGTTCGTTGACATAAACACGCTTGGCGCACTTCGGCCTTGATAGACTGTTGGCCTTCACTCATATGAAACTACCCTTTCAGAATAATTTTCCGCTTATTACAAATATTCGATCAATAGAAAGAAAGTCCTCCTTAAACTTTAAATTTATTATGGTATTTAATATTATTTCTTAGGCATAATAGGAACATATATTGCATATAATAGTATTTATGGCTTAAAAGTTATCCACATTCCAAAATCTTGTTATAGCGCCACATTCTTTAGTTATCCACATTATCCACAGGATCTGTGGATAATTTAAGCCCTAATTCTGTATTTAGGTTAAAACCGCAGAACAGCCTCTGCGACTTATCTACAGACTTATCCACATTATCCACAGCTCAACCTTATCCACAGAACATATGCTCCTAACAGGCACTTGTGCAATCTTGCTCACCTTTATCCGTACTAGTAAACTAGTTATTATACAAGCGAGTGAGTGATCTTTTTCAATCAAGATTCCTCCGGCTATCACTGGGTTTATTGAAATACACCCCCTACCAATATAGAAAATGCAAAGCCCCAACCCGTAAGGGTTGGGGCTTTGCATTTTCTACCTGTTCCAGCAGCTAAAAACACTTGTTACCTGATTATAGCACCGAATCGAATCAAATCCTAATGCCTTGTTTTACCTTTAAAGTCGATTACATTAACGCACCTCACGTTCCAACGTGCCATCATCTAAGCCCTGGACGCAGTGTCACACAAGCGCGACGTCTCTACGTAAGCAGAATAGCACACTTCCGTGTAAGCGGCCCCCAAATCGGGGTAGCGAACAGGGACGTGAGCTACCGCCACTGCGCCAAGGACGGCGCATGTGGCGGGCACCCCGCACCCCAGACATAAGCTTAGACGTTTAGTGTGTTCTGTGTCGTAGGCACCGAGGGCGGTGTCACCCAAGTCCTCACCCAAGTCCCAAGCCTGGATCCGCGTTCAGCGTCCAAGGCGAGAAATCTCCCGCTAAATAGTGATAATACCCCGTGGTCGCGATCATCGCACCATTGTCCGTGCAAAAAATGGGCGGTGGACATACCAAACGAACACTGTGCACCGCCAATTCTTGTTCTAAATTTTCACGCAGTAAAGTATTCGCTGCAACGCCACCCGCCAGCAGCAAGGTCTTCACACCGGTCCTCTTAATGGCCCTCATCGCTTTTGCGACTAACACGTCCACAACCGCTTGCTGAAAAGAAGCCGCAAGATCTGGGACGTCCAGGGTTTCTCCCCGCATACGCGCAGAGTTTAAGGTATTTAATACCGCCGATTTCATACCACTGAAACTAAAATCCAAACTATTTTTATCTAACATCGCTCGCGGGAACTTAAACGCTTGCGCATCTCCTGTTTTAGCGACTCTCTGAATCTCCGGCCCTCCTGGGTATTGTAAGCCTAAGGTCCTCGCTACTTTATCAAGCGCCTCTCCTGCTGCATCATCGAGTGTGTGCCCCAAAACCTGGTACTGGCCATGGGCTTCAAACAATATGAGATGAGTATGTCCTCCGGAAACCAACAACGCCAGGAAGGGAAATTCCAGGTCCTGATGCTGGAGGAAATTAGCATAAATATGTCCTTCCAAATGATTGATGCCAATCAGAGGGACCCCGGCAGCATAAGCCATGGCTTTAGCACCTGAAACGCCTACCAAGAGAGAGCCTACAAGCCCAGGGCCATAGGTCACGGCAATAGCCGATAAATCCGAAAAACCAAGCTTGGCCTCATCCAACGCTTGCTGAACCACCGGTTGAATGTGAAGAATGTGTTCCCGGGAGGCAATTTCTGGCACAACCCCGCCATATCTCTGATGCGTCACTATTTGAGAAGAAATGACATGACTGCGCAGCTCAGTGCCGTTGACTAGCACCGCTGCTGAGGTCTCATCACAGCTTGTCTCGATCCCTAAGATAACTATCTCACTTTTTTTACTTCCTATCACGTTACCTTCACGTCCATTCCCAATTCTGCCCACATAATCATCGCATCCTCACCAGTATCTGCATAGTACCCTTTGCGAATCCCTGCGCTAGCAAAGCCTAAGCGCTTATATAAACATTGAGCCAGGCTGTTAGAGACACGGACTTCTAAAGTCATGCGCTCCATACCCTGCTCCATCATTTTTTCTATCATCGAACGCATTAAGAACTCCCCCCAATGTTGCCCCCGGTGGTCTGGAGTAATAGCAATATTGGTAATATGTCCTTCATCAAGGATAAACCAAAGTCCCATGTACCCGATCACTTTGCCCTCCAACTCTAAACAAAGATAACGCGCATACTCATTATCAATAAGTTCTGAGGTAAAGGACTCCAGAGTCCAGGGTGTCGAGAAAGACGCGTGCTCAATTTCTAAAATGATCTCGAGATCGTCTAATTTCATGGGACGAACAAGCCCTCTATTCATGTGCCGTTCTCCTTCGGGCTTCTTCTTTTTTCGCCCAATTGACCTCCGCCTCAGAAAAGCGAATGTAGAACGGTTCAACGAATTCCCCCACACCCGTTTCTTTCCAACGTTGCCAAATCGCCCGTGCAGCATACGCACCACGCGGGAGACTAACATACTCCGGCAAAACCATAGCGCGCTCACCCAAGATCTGCTCTATTTGAGCCTTATACTTTACAGTGGCATCTCCCACAAAGCATATCGGACGATCCAAGAGCCTCAATTGTTCCAGCCAAAGCTCTGTAGGTATGGCTTGAGGGAGTGTCAAGCACTCGGCCTTCTCGTTGTCCTTGGTCCAACGGTAGCGCGCTGTATACCACTCATTCTTGCGTGCGTCCAAGATAGGAACAATGTCCTCTGCTCTCCCCAAACCAGCCCAAGCCAGGGTATCAAGTGATAACACGGCCAGAAGCGGAATTTTCAAGACGTGAGCTAAACCTTGTGCTGTCGCAATGCCTATCCGAATTCCAGTAAACGAACCTGGACCTCGTACCACGCCAATCATCTCTAGCTCCTGTAGTGTCCAAGAAGCCGCTATAAGAAGTTGGTCAATCATTGGAATGAGCCGCTCTGAATGCTTCTTAGTTGTATTTAAAAAACCCTCGGCTATAAGGCACCCGTCTTCCGCCAAGGAGATTGCTGTAACTTTTGTCGTTGTATCAATGGTTAAATATTTCATCGGATCCTCCGAGCTTTTTTGTTATTAGAATAATTTGCGACTCTTGAACCTTCATACATTTTTATCCTAAATAATAATAATATGATTTAGACGTTGCTCCCAGCCATGTTCGTCGGCTCGAAAGATGATCTCACGTGGCTGTTCTCCACTTCCCACAATTTCCACGCTTAGTCGATCTTCGGGCAAATAATCTTCAATAATTTCAGGCCATTCAATCAGACAAACCGTATCCTCAAGGAATGCGTCCTCAACGCCAATCACTTCCGCCTCTTCTCGGTGTTGTAACCGATAGAGATCCATATGTACTAAACGTACTTCCGTCCCTTTCATTCTCCCCATATACTCATGGATTAAAGTGAACGTGGGGCTAGTCATGGGACCTTTTACTCCAAACGCCTCACCGACCCCTTGCGCAAAGGCCGTCTTTCCAGCACCCAGCTCTCCAAACAGTGCGACCACATCTCCACCCCGCAAACACCTGCCCAGTTGTTTACCCCACTCTCGTGTTTGCTCAGCCGTTGCACTCACAACTTTATTGTCCATGCGTACTTCCCTCCTTGAGACAGATACCTGTATTATACCCTGTTTTAATCAGGATTATAGGAAACCTCCAGCCTCGCGTCGATTGTAACTCATTTGCTGATATCATCTTCACTAGGCTCTGGGCAAACGATCTCACCATTAATGATGACGTAGAGAGGACGAGAGGTAATAATAAACGGATGTTCACTCCAGATGACCAGGTCCGCATCTTTCCCAACTTCTAAGGAACCTAAGCGATCAGATACCCCCAAAATTTCTGCTGGATTAATGGTAATAGCCCGTAACGCATCCTCAATTTCCATCCCTGCTTTGCACGCTAAGGCAGCACATAGCGGAAGCTGTTCAATAGGGGTGACGGAATGATCGGTCATGATAGCCACCTTTACCCCCGCCTTAGCTAAGACGCCCGGCGTTTTGAAGGATTTATCCTTAAGCTCAACTTTTGCACGATTCGTTAGTAAGGGTCCCACCACTGCGGGATAGCCCAATTCAGCCAAATCTTGAGCAATTTTATGGCCTTCCGTACAATGTTCAATGACCAGATCCACCTTGAATTCTTTAGCGATCCGAATCGCGGTCATAATATCATCAGCACGGTGGGCATGGGCCC
The DNA here is from genome assembly GCA_035648035.1 of Desulfosporosinus sp. Lineage (GTDB taxonomy): Bacteria > Bacillota > Desulfitobacteriia > Desulfitobacteriales > Desulfitobacteriaceae > Desulfosporosinus. The sequence goes on from DASRMG010000172.1 coordinate 5,098, forward strand.
GCAGAGGAATTTCGCGGTTAATCACCTTGACTATAATCTCTAAGCCTAAATCCCGCTCTGGAAGTTTATCTGGATCTGTTTTACCTTGTTCCAGTTTATCCTTATACGTCTGCCCATCCACTAAGGCCTGACGGAGAAGCGCTGCTGTTCCCATCCTTGTCATGGGCATTTTCTTTTGCTCGCCGTAGACCATTTTAGGGTTTTCTCCGAAGGCTATTTTCAGACCAGCAGGATCACGCACAATCATCTTATCGACAATTTTTCCGGCCGTCTTCATGACAACCCCGGTTCCCCCAATCACATTGGCACTGCCTGGAACAGTAAAGACAGCTGTAATCCCACCCAAACGGGCATCACGAAAGCCCTCATCTTCTGGGTTAATTCCATCAATTGCCCGCATATCGGGAGTCACTGGATCCGTCATTTCGTTAAAGTCTTCACCTTCCCACCGATAGATCTCTTCGCCAATCCCTACATGACAATGAGCATCAATAAATCCAGGCAACACGAGACACCCCATGGCATCTATCACCACTGCTTCGGATAGATCATCAAGGTCTAACGTTTCCCCTAGAGCCGTAATTTTTGTGCCTTCAATTAGAAGACTCCCAGTGAATTCACGGCCGCTCATGGTTTTGATCTGCCCATTTTTTATTAATAATTTCTTCATTCCTTTATTCATCCATACGCCTCCAGTTTAATGATACGATATCGTTCAGAAAAACAGCTGCCAAAACAAATGTCATCAGCAACTCATATGTACTTAACATGGCCACCTGATCCTCAAAGCCCTCATTGCTTATTATATCAGACTCTTAACTTTCTCACAGCACGCGGTGAACTCAGACCGAATACACTAGCAATAGTAAACGCCTTTTGAGGAGTGTCAATGATATGAGGATTTTAACGCAAGGCATGCGCGGTTCAGAAGTTGCTGTAGTTCAGACGCACTTAATAAAATCGGGCTATAAGCTGAAACCAATTGACGGTATTTTTGGAAGTATGACTTTAGGAGCCGTCCTCCAATTCCAAAACGCGCGTGGGCTAAAGCCCGACGGAATTGTAGGCCCAGTTACTTATAATGAATTACAAAAAAGTGTTGACCCACAGAATGAAAGTTCGACCCCTACTCGCCGCCCCTCCGTTGCTGGTTGGATTCCCTATTGGCTTCAAGCTGAAGCCTTCGCTGTAATTCAAAATAACTCAGACCTTTTCACCACACTATCGCCTTTCTGGTATGAATTGACGTCCCAAGGAGACCTCATTGTCTTTCCGAACGCTGAAGACCCTGCCATCCTTCGCTTCGCAAAAAAAATCGGAATTGCTGTGATTCCGTTAATTGCTAATAGTTACAACAGTCAGCCTGTATCCACCGTCCTTAATGACCCGATTCTCCGTCAAAGGCACATCCAAACGATTGTCAACACCGTCTTTCGAATGGGCTACGATGGAATTGAAATTGATTATGAGAATCTGTTCGTGACTGACAAAGAGGTCTTTGTCCTCTTCTTGCAGGAGTTGAAAGTTGCCTTAGGTTTGAACAAAAAGGTGGTAGCGACTCTTATGGCTAAGGCAACGTCGGTAGGTAATACGGGTGCCGCAACGTCCCATGACTATTACGGCATAGGGCAAGCCGTTGATATTGTCCGAATCATGGCTTACGACTATAGCTGGACAAAACCCGGACCGATTGCTCCAGCGGATTGGGTGAAACAAGTCCTCGACTATGCAGTCACGTTAATTCCGAGAGAAAAGTTAGAAGTGGGATTACCCACTTATGGTTACGACTGGGGAGCAAAAAAAACAGGCGTTTCCTATTTAACTGCTATAAACACCGCTGAAAGGTACACCGCTCAGATCCTACAAGATCGTCAGAATGGCCCGCATTACACGTACACGGACACTACCGGTATCCCTCACGAAGTATGGTTTACCAATGCTCTTAACTTTAAGACGCTCCTAGACATTGCTCAACAATTAAAGCTTCGGGGGATCTCTGTCTGGCATCCCGGCAATGACGACCCCAATATCTATAAGGTCATCCGCAACAGTTGATTTCGTTGATACATGGGCGAAACACCATCTGATTATTATAACAGACTCTATGAGAGAATCCATATCAAAGTTTCAAGTGGATTCTCTCTATTTATGGTCTTCAATGATCCATCACATCGCCTTGTGTTTATTTCCGTACACGAAGACACTACTATTAATGTAATTGGCCAGTAAACCCACAATCGAGCCCGCAGCAACACCTAACACAGGCCATTGAGCAACGAATTCCACATTATATAAGAGGAGTGCATAAACTCCGTAATTCAAGATCGCCCCCATACTATTGGCCATTAGATATTTTGTCCATTCCGTGCCCAAAGTAGTGGTCTTTTTAGCGTTAAACGTGAACTTTCTATTTAATACCCAAGTACAACTCACCGCTACTAAGAATGAGCCTAATCGCCCCCAATACGGATTTAGGCCAATATGCAAGAGCAAGAGAAGCACTCCAGAATCAGCGAAAAAGCCGATCGTTCCTACCACTCCAAACTTCAAAAATTCTTTAAAATTCCCTAGCTTATCACGGAAAGGTATCATCGTCGCACGACCTGCTTCGAAACTTCAGGGACCATCCTTTGGTTAAAAGGAATAGCCAGGTACCTGAGAATTCTAGCTTCCCGACGACCTCTTGTGACGGTATCTAGAATTAGGCCCGACGTAAAACTCAAAAAACCGGTACTCATGATCCCCATTGAAAGTATGGCGGTAGGCAAACGTGGTACTAACCCCGTCTGAATATAATTTATAATAATTGGGCTACCCAGTCCTAGGGCTAAAAGGGAAAACACGCTTCCAATAACACTAAAGAAAAACAGAGGCCGTTCTTGTTTATATAGAACTATGATCAGTTTAAAAATCTTCATTCCATCGCTATAGGTTCTTAGCTTACTTATTGAGCCCTCAGGTCTGCCTTTATATTTTCCCGGTACATGGGCAATCGACATAGAAAGCACCAGAGCATGTACCGTAAGCTCTGTTTCCACTTCAAAACCAGTCGAGTGTGCCGGGAATGACTTTACAAATCGTTTGGAAAGAACTTTATAGCCGGAAAGCATGTCCATTATGCGGTTACCAAACAAAAAGCTCACTGCTCTGGTTAAAAGTTGGTTCCCGAATTCGTGCCCTGGGCGATAGGCGTTCTCTTCATGATTACTGGTTCGTATGCCATTGACTAAATCTATCGAGCCCGATATGGCTGTTCTGACCATTTCTGGAGCTTTTGAAGCATCATAGGTATCGTCCCCGTCAACCATTACATATAAATCAGCCTCAATATCTCTAAACATCCGTCGAATAACATTGCCCTTCCCTTGAAGAGGTTCTTCTCGAACTATGGCACCTGCTTCCCTTGCCCTTCGAATTGTTTCGTCTGTTGAATTGTTATCATACACGTAAAGATCGGCCTCTGGTAGCACTTCTCTAAAGTCTTTTATCACCTTAGCGATCGTTAATTCTTCGTTATAACATGGAATTAAAACAGCCACTTTTAATTTTTCTATATCGTTCAAGCTATTTCGCCTCCTTATCTACCATGATCTTTCTATCGTCCTATGTCAACTAAATGACCCAGAAGGTGTCCCTATTCCGGGGAAATATGATTGTATAAGGTAGAGAACAATTTCACAATAGCATAGGCTGCAAACATAATCACAAGTGGCATTGCTGGGTAAAAGTATCTTCCCATAGTATAGAACGGTAAATAAATTAGGATAAAATATAGTATTGTAGCGATGGCCAAAGTGCCCATTCTGTTTCTTTTCTTATCCAAATAATAGAGTGTGCCACCTAATATACTCAGCAATAGGGTTATGGCATGCCACTTTCCGGCCATCCGAGGGGTCACTCCTAGAAATTCCGGACTCCAAAAGAATGGCTTAACGACCTGATAACCAGCCTTTCCGAAAGTGTACCAACTCAGATATTCTAAGGGATACTTGGGCATTAGATTAATTAATCGGTATTTTGAAATTTTCATTTCTGCTTCATTATTATCAACTTCGGAGTCTGTCGGGTAGTTAAATTGAGTGTAATCTAACCCATCTGATTCAGCACTACTTTGATCATAGTTAATGTAGGTGCCTTGTAACATTGGATTACCTGTTGCTAAGGTTAAGGGAATAAATTTATGGAAAATGCTATAATTCCGTACCCACCACGGCGACAAAACTATGCAAAAGACGGCTGCGACAATCGCCGTATACTTCAACATTGTTGTAAATTTATATTTCCTAAGAATCCAAATAAATAAAATAATAATGGGGAAGGTAGCGATCGTCGGTCTAAATAAAGTCGCCAGACCTAAAATTATCCCACCTAGAACATAATATTTGGATTTCTGTTCCTCAATAGCATAGATTGATATGTAGACTAAGCATAACACGAAAAATTTGAAAAACGTTTCCGTTAAAATAAGATTTGGCACCCAGTACTCTGCAATACTCAGGCTACTAATGAGGATTGCAACGATTCCCACCTTACTATTAAATAGTTTACGGGCAATTAGAAACAGTAAAAACAAGGAGCCCGTTTGTACAATGGCTTGAAATATTCTATAGGCAGTGATTCCTCCAAATTTACCGAATATCATCACGAAGAAGGCTAATACAAAGGATACTCCAGGCATCATAAACACGGTGGAGGCGGACGGGTTATGATAGATATAGTTACCTGTATCGACTAAAATCCAAGCACTTCTGATAAATTTAACATCATCGTTATCGGGGCTTGAAAGATCTCCCATTAATGTGGAATTCCCATACTTAAGAATTGAACCCAAGCAAATTAGAAAAAACACTAAACAGATCAGGCCCAAAACTAATTTTGTTAATTTCCCCTCTTCTTTTAGCCGAAACAAGCTGCTACCTCCTTGTAAAATATCCTTAATGTTACCCCCTCTTAGCGCTCAAAAGGGTGCGAATATTTTCTTTTTCTAGGTTTGTTAGATCATCTCAACTCAAAACAATCTCACCGATCAGCCGACTAAGTTGGCTTCTTGATGCCTGAGAAATATTATATCTTATTTTAAGGCATGTTTAAAACTATCCTCAGAAAATTTTTCCAGTACGCTATGACCTCAGACTGGTTTAACCGTGCCCGTAAGATCCCGCATAGAAAGACTCACTCGATCTCTCTCCTTGTCAATTCCAATCACGCGCACCTTGACAATATCGCCGACCGCCACCACCTCCATGGGGTGTTTAATGAATTTATCGCTGAGCAGCGAAATATGCACAAGCCCGTCGTGTTTGACGCCGATATCCACAAATGCTCCGAAATCCACGACATTACGCACGGTTCCCTCTAGAATCATCCCTTCGCTGAGATCCTCCATATGCGTGACATCTTGCCTAAGTAACGGGCGGGGTAAATCCTCCCGAAGATCTCGGCCTGGTCGTTGGAGGGCATCCATTATATCACGAACGGTCGGAATACCGGCGCTGAACTCCTCTGCAAGCTCAATAGGATCTAAGAGGGCAAGCTTTTTACACACATCAGAGAGATGCTCTCGCAAATCCTTAGAGGTATGACCTATCTTTCCTAAAATCTCCTCGGCCAACTTATAGGATTCAGGGTGGACCGGTGTGTTTTCCAGCCCATTAACCCCATCTGGAAGACGAATAAACCCAGCACACTGGATATATGTTTGCGCTCCCAGACGCGGGATTTTCTTCAGTTGAGCACGGCTGTCGAATTTCCCGTGTTCATCCCTCCAGGCGACGATATTTTTGGCAACTGCGGGCTTTAACCCCGCCACGTATTGCAGCAGTGACGCAGAGGCGGTATTCAAATCTACGCCAACAGCATTAACACAGGATTCCACAACGCCCTGTAGAGATTCCTCTAACCGTTTAGGCTGGACATCGTGTTGATACTGCCCCACGCCAACGGCTTTTGGTTCAATCTTAACCAATTCTGCCAGGGGATCTTGAAGCCGCCTAGCAATGGACACGGCACTTCGTAATGAGAGATCAAAGTCGGGAAATTCTTCGCCCGCTAATTTAGACGCTGAATACACAGAAGCACCCGCTTCACTCACCAGGATAAATTCAGAAGAAAGCCGGTCTTCCCGGATGATTTCAGCGACGACTTCTTCAGTTTCCCTAGAGGCTGTGCCATTGCCAATGGCAATGATGTTCACTTCGAACTCGGCAATTTCCTTCCGCAAAATCACTTTAGATTCTTCTCGTTTGCTCTTGCCAGAATGAGGATAAATCACGCCAACCTTAAGAAGCTTTCCCGTCTCATCGACCACTGCCCACTTACATCCTGTCCGAAATCCTGGGTCAAGTCCTAGTACCATTTTCCCCCTAACGGGTGGTTGAAGTAAAAGTTGTCTCAGATTCGCGGCAAAGACCTTTATCGCTTGTTCTTCTCCACGATCAGAAAGTTCAGCACGAACTTCCCGTTCTATTGAAGGCACAATCAAGCGTTTATATGCATCAAGTGCTGCTTTTTGGACCAATGACGCACACGGTCCCGTTTTAACATACCGTAATTCAATAATTCTCTGGAAGATTTCTAACGGTGCTTCAATCTTCACAGATAAAAAATCTTCTTTTTCCCCGCGGTTCAAAGCCAAAATTCGATGCGGTGGAATCTTGCGCACAGGCTCCCGGTAATCATAATACATTTCAAAGGAGGAGCGTTCTTTGGCTTTTTTCGTCGCAGCAGCAGCGACGACATCCGCAATGCGCAAAGTTTCTTCTCTGATCCGTTTACGCAGTCCAGCATCATCCGCAATGGTTTCTGCTATAATATCCATGGCCCCAGCCAAGGCCTCCTCCGTTGAATTGACCTCCAACGCTTCATTCATATACTTTTGCGCCTCTGCTTGAAGATCTGCCCTGGTATATTGAACTAATAACCAGGTAGCCAAGGGCTCCAGTCCCTTTTCCTTGGCAATAGTTGCCCGAGTACGACGCTTTTGTTTATAAGGCCTGTAGAGGTCTTCGACGTCCTGTAGTACTGTTGCCGCTGTAATCTGAGCAGACAATTCTTCTGTCAGCTTTCCCTGTTCGTTAATCAAGCGCACCACTTCTGTCTTTCGCTGGTCCAGACGGCGCAGATAGTCTAAACGCTCCACAATAGCCCGCAATACATTTTCATCCAGTTCCTGGGTTGCTTCCTTGCGGTAGCGAGCAATAAAGGGGATGGTATTGCCTCCATCTAATAAGGTCACCGCTTCTTTGACTTGAGTCATCTTTATGCCAAGCTCTTGAGCAATTATTTTAGTAAAGTCCAAGGGTTACTGTCTCCTCTCTTCCATGGTCACTCTCCATTGTTCTCGGGCCATGTTAACCATTTTCGGTTCTTCTTTGGCACTTTTGTATTGAATGATTTTAGTAAAGTAAGTAATAGCCTTTGTGGCTTGCCCTAGACGACGACTTAACTCACCAATCATAAAAAGTACTTTTAGCTCAGACATTGATGTGCCAATAAAATCGGAAAGCACGTACGATTCTTCATAAGCGTTCTGGGCCATACCCATGAACCGCGTTTCTTGCTCCAGATTCTTTTCCGACCGGTAGAGCCAGGCCAACCGAAGACAAAGTCCTGCAAGAACGGGATTTTTTTCTTTCTTGAGTGACCCTGCTAAAATAGCTAGCTTATAGGATTCTATCGCTTGTTGAATGTTCCTTACCTCACCGAGGTTTCTTTTTGTCCAATGTTCAGTAATTTGAACACGAATGATTTCCTTCGTACCTTTGGGAAATTGATCTGAAAATTCTTCTGTAAAGGCGAAACCACACTCTGGGCAGACACTAACAAAATAAAGCTGAGGATTATAATTTCCGCCTCGATAATGGGCGCAAAAATCGCTATCAGTTTGATAAGGAATCGCAAAACGCGAACGTACTCTGAACGAAGTAAATTGTTTAGTGCAATAAATACACGTCAATTTCTTCTCATAATAAGACTTTAATGGAATCATATAAAAGGCCCCCAATTTCTTAACCAGCTTTTGCTTGAATTTGCTGCTGTGACGGACCTAACTCCTGAAGATCCTTATATAACCATACGGCGGTTAACGCTGCAGAGGCTATATCTGAAACCGGTGCCGCCAACCAAACTCCGGTGAGACCGAAAAGTCTTGGTAAAATCCAAATCATTGGCACTAAAAACAAAAGTTGCCGAGATAAACTTAGAAACAATGATTTTCTCGGCTTACCGGTTGCTTGGAAATACCCCACGACTGTGACTTGAAAACCAATGATCGGTAGCATCATCAAATATATTCGCATACCGTTTGCCCCAACTCTGATGAGCTCTGGATCCTTACTGAAAAGGGACATCAACTGGACGGGAAATGATTCCACCACTAGGAAGCCTAAAATCATCACACCTGTTGACGCAAGCACCGATAACTTCAATGCTTGTTTAACTCTATCATAATTTCTTGCTCCGTAATTGAAGCCTAGGATTGGCTGTGCCCCTTGTCCAATCCCAAAAATACTCATGAGAATGAGCATGGCAATACTCGTAATAATTCCCATAGCCGCAATCGGTATATCTCCGCCGTACCTCGCCAAGCTCTTATTCAAGAACACAGTCACAAAACTACCAACCAGTTGCATCGAAAAGGGAGAGATTCCAATTGCCAAGATGTCTTTAACGAAGATCCATTCAAGTTTGAGGTTTCTAAGCCTCAGTTTAAGCAGAGCCCGATCCCCCAGAAAATAATACAACACGCAACCACACGTAACAAACTGGGCTATAACCGTCGCTAAAGCTGAGCCCGCTACGCCAAGGTGTAAGACAAAGATAAAGATCGGATTTAGAATTGTGTTTAAGACCGCGCCCAAAACCATCGTATACATCGCAACTTTCGGGTTTCCTTCTGCTCGAATAAAGTTGTTCATCCCAAAACCAATCGATTGAAAAACAGCGCCAAATAAGATAATTCTAATATAATCCTTGGCATAGGGGAGAACCTCAGAACTCGCTCCCAGACTCACCAAAAGTGGATCCATAAAAAGGTAGCCTAATAAGGTGATGAGTAGCGTAACCCCAACGAGTAGAACAAACGCATTGCCGACAATTCGTTCCGCTTCATCTCTTTTCTGCTGGCCTAACCGTATGGAAATGACTGACGTTGCGCCAATTCCAATGAGCATCACAAACGCCATAATGGCAAGCGTAATAGGAAAACTAATTGCGATCCCTGAAAGGGCCAGCGAGCCGACCCCTCGACCCACAAAAATTCTATCTACAATATTATAAAGGCCATTAACCAGCATGCCAATGACGGCTGGTATCGAAAACTTGAGTAGAAGTTTCCCTACCTTTTCTTCCCCAAGTTGTTGAGAACGATTCATTGAGATCTCCTTCATCCTACCCTTTTAATATGTAGTTATTATACCAGAGTGTGGTCATTTGAACAGCTCAGCACAAGCAGAGGTATAACCACAACTCTTAGCCGTGGATATACCTCTGCTTGTGCCATGACTGGCCCGTTCCAACATCATCCTAATGCTTCTTCAAAAAGCCTTGAATACGCCGCACAGCTTCCTGCAAAACGCTTTCCTCTTGAACCATAGCCACTCGCACATACCCCTCACCATGCTCCCCGAATCCTACTCCCGGCACCACAACCACACCCGCTTCACGAGCCAAAGCAATTGCGAAGGAAACTGAATCTTGTTCTGTCGGTACAGGTGCCCATATAAACATCGAGCCTTGAGGGCTCGGCATTTTCCAACCAGCTAAAGCACAGCCCTCAATTAGAACATCCCGCCGTCGCTCATAAGCGCATCTATTTTCTTCAACCGATTTATGGGCGGACCTGAGCGCATAAGCGCCCGCAGTCAAGACTGGACGGAATACTCCATAATCAATATTTGATTTGAGTTGCGCTAGATTTTTAATAACCTCAGAATTTCCTACGACGAATCCTAAGCGAGCTCCTGCTAAATTATACGTCTTGGAGACGGAATGAAATTCAATGCCCACTTCTTTGGCCCCCTGAGCTTGTAAAAAGCTGAACGGCCTATATTTTCCAAACGCTAGTTCGGAATATGCTGCATCGTGACAGATGATAAGATCATTGGCTTTAGCAAACGCCACGACGTCCTCAAAAAACGAAAGAGGTGCCACTGCTGCCGTGGGGTTGTTGGGGTAATTCAAAAACATTAGTTTTGCTTTCATGGCTAGCTCAGAATCTATTTGCTTGAGGCACGGTAAAAATCCATTCTCTTCTAACAGCGGCATGGCGACTTTCTTGCCACCCGCTAACATCAAACCCGCGGTATAAATTGGATATCCTGGATCCGGGAGCAGGGCTAAATCACCAGGATCGATATACGCTAAGAAAATATGCGCCAGCCCATCCTGAGAGCCCATGAGTGGCAAAACTTCAGTTTCAGGATCCAACACCACACCAAATCGGTCTAAATACCACTCTGCACAAGCACTTCTAAAATCAGCCGTTCCTCGAGTCAAGGTATATCCGAATTGGGACTCATCAAGCACCGCTTGGCTCAGAATCTCGCGAATTTCTATGGCAGGAGCACGATCTGGACTGCCAATACTGAGATTGATGAGATCCTTTCCTGCTTTCTCCAATTCCTGTCTCAAGTTATCCATTTCGCTAAAAACTGAGGCGCCTAGACTATCAAGACGTTTTGCTGGAATCATTATCTCTCCACTCCCTGCTCAAATACCTAGTTTACCCTTTAAGGATTAGTACTACTTTTCTAATATTTCCACCGACTTCATAGTCACTGACTCGAGCGGCGAACTCACTTCACCCGAGGAACTTGGGCCAACTTTAACGCTGGCAATCTTATCCACGACATCCATTCCCCCGTCTACTTGACCGAAAATTGTATAATCAGGGCTTTGGTTTAGACTTGCAACATCTGATCCTGAACCGATAAAAAATTGACTGCCATTTGTATTTGGCCCGGAATTAGCCATTGCTACAACTCCACCCGCATACGTATGTTTAGACGATAGCTCATCTGTGAATTTATAACCCGGTCCACCCGTTCCGTCTCCTTTTGGATCGCCAGTTTGGATCATAAAGCTTTTAAGCACTCGATGAAATTTTAATCCGTCATAAAATTGATTATTCACCAAAAAAATGAAATTATTAACCGTTTTTGGTGCATCCTCTGGAAATAACTTAAGACTGATATCGCCGAGATTCGTGTGAATGATGGCATGGTAAGGTTTATTGGCGTCAATTTGCATGGTTGGTTCCGAACTCCAGGTCTTGCCCTGAACTCCCGGTTGACTTGGCTGGGTTGTCTGCGGTGCCACAGGCGCCTTAGTTGCACAACCTGCAAGCAACACAGTAAGTAGGGCACTTAACATCACAATATTAAACTTTTTCATATTTTATACGCTCCAATCAATTCTCCAAACACTATTCATCTACCACTAAGCCAACATCTACCGTCTACCATATATCGTTATACTATACCATCTTTAATCCAACCACATAATAGATCGCCCAACAATCTTCTATATGAGGAGGCTTAATCCAAAGTCTTCTTAAACTTTTTAGAGGCAATGGCTAATAATATGATGGCAAACGCACATAACGTAAGCGAGTCCTGCCAAAGATACTCGATCCCCACCCCTTTAAGGAAGATACCTCGCACGATTTTTAGAAAATACGTTAGTGGTAATAGACCACCCAGGATTTGTAACAACTTCGGCATTGTTTCCCTAGGGAAGATAAAACCGGATAAAAGAATTGATGGCAAGAGTATAATGAAGGTCATTTGCATGGCCTGAAGCTGAGTCTTTGCGATACTAGAAATCAGGAGTCCAATGGCCAGAATAGTCACTAGGAAAAGAGTGGCCAGCAAGAAAAGTAGCGGAACGCTTCCGACCGGCACAACGCCGAACCAGAAAATGCCTGTTAACATAATCAGAGACATAGACACAAATCCGATCACTACGTAGGGAAGAAGCTTACCCAACATCAATTCCAGGGGGAGAATTGGGGTCACAACCAATTGTTCCATGGTGCCGCGTTCCTTTTCCCTCACAATTGAAAATGACGTCAGCATAGCAATCACACTTTGCAGAATTAGACCGATTAATGCAGGAATGTTAAACACCCTAGATTTCATGTCTGGGTTGTACCAAACCCTCGTTACCAGGTTAAGGGGCAATTCCAGGCCGGTTGCAGTGCCTCTAGCTTCAAATCGCTCACTCTGAAGTTCCAGAGATTTATTTAGGCCAAGCATTTGAACCGCCGACATAACCGCCCGAGCCACGGTGGGATCTGACCCATCGACCAAAACCTGAACATTGGCCTGTTCCATACCCTGAATTTTCTTGCCAAAGTCCGGAGGTATAATGACGGCTGCTCGCGCTTTGCCACTGTCCAGATACCCTTCAATTTCTTGGTAGCCTTGAACGTAGTTATCGGGATCCATATACTGAGTATTTCGAATGGAAGTAATCATTTCCCTGCTATCGGCCGTTTGGGCTTGGTCCCAAACGACCGTGGGAAGATGCTCAACATTCGTGTTGATGGCATAACCAAAAATGATCAGCATCACAATCGGCAAGGCTATGGCCATGATTAGGCTGGCACGATCTCGAAAAATATGAATGAATTCCTTTTTCAGCACCGCTCTAAAACGCACCCAAACAAAGCGTTTCATTAGCCTCTCCCTCCTTTTTTTAGAACCAGGTTGCGAGGGTCATCAGAGGCTTCATGTTGGACATAGTAGATGAAGAGATCATCTAAATTGTCCTTCGCTTCACTTTTTTTCATAGCTTCAGGGGATCCAAAAGCGATGAGTCGTCCGTAGAAGACAAAGCCCAGATAATCACACGTGTCCGCTTCATCCATGTAGTGGGTGCTGACCAGAACTGTCATACCCTCTTTCGCCAGTTTATGAATCAAGTCCCAGAATACTCGCCGGGTGACAGGGTCGACCCCAGCTGTCGGTTCATCTAAAATAAGCAGTTGTGGATTATGCAACAAAGCACAGCCTAAGGCCACCCGTTGCTTCCAACCACCAGAAAGCGAAGCAACCAGTTGTGACGTTCTGTCTCCCAAGCCGATGAGTTCAATGACCCGCGCTTTCTCGGCTCGAGCTATCTTCCCTTGGAGGTTGTACACTCCCGCATAAAAATCTATATTTTCACCCACGGTTAAATCATCGTATAGACTAAACTTCTGGGACATATAACCGATCCGTTGTTTGATTTCCTCAGGTTGAGTCAGGACGTCAAAACCAAGCACGGTTGCTTGACCCTCTGTAGGTACCAAGACGCCACATAACATCCGAATAATAGTTGTCTTACCGGACCCATTCGGTCCGACAAAACCCATTATTTTTCCGGGAGCAATTTGAAAGGAAACCCCTTGAACTGCCGTATAGTTTCCAAACCGTTTGACCAAGCCCTGACAATCGATGGCCAGATTCATGTTCCTCACTCCTCTATTGCAGGGTCACGTCTGCCGGCATACCCGCTTTTAATTGCTCTTTACCTTCGGGAATACGGATTTTGACGGCATACACCGTGGTGGTTCTTTCTTCTTTTGTTTGAACATTCTTAGGCGTGAATTCAGCCTGGTTGCTGATGTATAGAATGTCTCCTTTAAACGTCTTATCCGAGTATGAATCCACAGCAATAGAAACTGTTCCGCCCACTTTCACCTGGTCCAGCTTGGCTTCCGGGATAAATACTTTGATCCATAGATCATTAGGGTCAAGAATCGTGACCAACGTTGTGCCAGGATTAACAACTTGACCTAACTCGACATGCTTATAAATCACCTGACCACTGGCTGGACTCTTAATCGTTAGTTTAGATAACATAAGCTCTGCCGCTTTAACGGATTGAGCCACGATATCAACGGCAGCTCTCTGAGCCTTAATGGTGGTCTTTGTATTACCCGCTAAAGCTTGGTCGATGCTTGCCTGAACGGCATTACCATTAGCTAGTGCCCCCTGATACTGGGCTTTGACGGTATCGCGTTTGTTCCGCTGCGCATCCACCATCTGTTGACTCATGGCATCATCGTCCAAGAGTTTTTGATCCTCTGTCAGGTTATTCTCTTCGAACTTTACATTGAGTGCTAAACCCGCTGCGGTTGCGTTGGCTTGAGCCAACAAGCCCTTGAGCCGGCGGATTTCTTCCGCTCGCGCGCCTCCCAACAGATCATCAAGTTTCGCCTGTGCCTGAGTCTGTTGGCCCTTAGCGGTATCTAACGAAATTTTAGCCTGACTGTCCTCCAGTTTGGCAACGATGTCACCCGCTTTGATCATCTGACCTTCCTGAACCGGTAAGTCAACGATCCGACCGCCCAACTCAGGTTGCACCGGAAGATCGGTCCCTTCGATAGTCCCAGAATACGTAATAATGGCAGGGGGGCGGTTCATATACTGGTTCCCCAAGAAGATTGACAGGCTGATCAGGATCAGAACAACTACGATGACTGCAAGTTTCTTTTTCATGCTTTCTCCTCCTGCTCCCAAAGACTCAAGGCGGTTCCCTGAGCTCTTTCGTTCTTCCTTACTAACGCGCTAGACCGTGCAAAAAAAGATCCATCATATTATCGGCGGCTTCTTCCGTTGTTTTTTCCGGAGATAGACCCAGCATGACGTGACCAAATAATCCATAAAACATAACCATTCCCATAAAACTTCGGATGGTCGGTAGAAACGGGAGGTCTTTAAAATCTCCCAGCGCGACACCTTGATCAAACCAAGATTTTATGATGCTAATTCCCTGCCCTAAAACTCCTTTAAACAACGCCTCCCTAACCTCGCTGTGATATTGAGCTTCTGCAAACATGAGCCGAATGAGTGCTTCGTTATCCTTTATAAGCGCCATGCGGTTCCTCAGAAAACACCGGAAGAATTCCGTCGGTGTATCCTCTGCGTGTTCTTTGTCCAACTGGATGATTCCCTCTAAAACTTTCGGCTCTAAAACTGCAATCAACAATTCCTTCTTAGTGGTAAAATGTCGGAAAATCGTCCCTTCTGCTACCCCAGCCGTACGAGCAATTTCTGCTGTCGTCGAGCCGTTATAGCCCTTTTGCGCAAAAATTTTTAGGCCTGCTTCAAGAATATCTTTACGCCGATCTTTTACTGTTTTCTTTCTCTGCATAAGACCTCCAAAATTTTAGGATCTGCCCATATAATATAAATGAGTGATTACTCACTTATATTATCATAAGTACACGGTCTGTCAAACATAATATACCTTTTATTATGGCCGTCAGATGAGGCTTACATCCACTTATTCTTGTTTAATGTGATAGACGAATAGTTAATCTTCTATTATACTAAACCGAGGAGCGATGTGAAAAATCGTTCATAGTAAGTGATGATCAAAATTAATACAAAAGGGCTGATATAATTATTCAAGATACTTATACTAACTTTAATTTAGTTATTACTATAATTGCATGATTCAGCTAAGTAGTATAGAATAAGTCTATTAGCTTGTGCAATGTATAACAATTGGTATATTTCACATTCCAACATGTCCGAACGGAACAATAAAACATTAGGAGGTTCACAATGAGTTTTGAAATTAATAAAACTGTCACTTATGTAGGAAAGATCGATTGGGAATTAAAAAAGTTTCACGGTGATGAACTCTCTACGCACAAAGGTTCCAGCTATAATTCTTACCTTGTTAGGGACGAAAAGATAGCCCTAATCGATTGTGTCTGGGCACCTTTCGCGAAAGAATTCGTTGCTAATTTAAAGAAGGAACTAGATTTAAATACGATTGATTATATCATTTGTAATCATGGAGAACCCGATCACAGTGGGGCTTTGCCAGAATTAATGAAGGAAATCCCTAATACCCCTATTTATTGTACGGCCAATGCTATCAAGTCCTTAAAAGGTCAATACCATCAAGATTGGAACTTCATACCTGTCAAAACAGGCGATAAATTAAGCCTAGGATCGAAAGAGTTTATTTTCATTGAGGCCAGAATGCTTCATTGGCCTGATACAATGTTCACCTACTTGACCGGAGATAATATCCTGTTCAGTAACGATGGTTTTGGTCAGCATCTAGCATCAGAGCATATGTTCAATGACCTAGTCGATCAGGCAGATTTATATCATGAAGCCCAAAAATATTATGCCAATATTTTAAATCCCTTCAGTAAAATGGTTGAAAACAAAATCAAAGAAATCTTAAGCTTTAACCTCCCTGTCGATATGATCTGCCCAAGCCATGGCGTCATATGGCGTGATAATCCCTTGCAGATTGTCAATAAATATATGGAATGGGCCACGGCCTACCAAGAAAATCAAATCACGATCGTTTACGATACTATGTGGAACAGCACCCGTCAAATGGCTGAAAAAATAGCCTTTGGCATAAAAATGAGTGATCCTGACGTCACGGTTAAATTGTTTAATTGCAATTCAACCCATGCAGATAAAAACGATATTATCGCGGAAGTCTTTAAATCCAAGGCAGTACTTGTTGGTTCACCCACCATTAATAAAGGCGTATCGTTCGCCGTCGCCGGAATACTAGAAATGATCAAAGGATTAGCGTTTAAAAATAAAAAGGGCGCCGCCTTTGGGAGTTATGGTTGGAGTGGAGAAGGGAACAAACTTATTTCGTCTGAACTAGAACATGGCGGGTTTGAACTGCTGAACGAAGGGCTAAAGGTCACCTGGAACCCCGATGACGAGAGCTTCGTTAAATGTGAAGAGTTCGGTCAAAGTGTTGGACTAGCTCTTAATTAATAATAATATATACCCAAAAAGCAAGAGAACCCCCTGCGGGTTCTCTTGCTTTTTATATGGCGACGAGGTGTAAGAAGTGTTTCAAAAACAGCGAATAAACATGCCACCATTTGGCTAATATATATTTGGAGGTGATAACTATGAAGAGTCCTGAAGTAAAATGTAATGTATCAGAATGTATGCATAATGAACAAGCAAAGATTTGTAATGCAACAAGTATTCAAGTCAATAGACACCACGCTGAAGCTACATCAGCTGAAGCAACAGATTGTGGTACATTTAAAGTACGATAATCACGATTGCTTGGTAAATTAATAAAGCAGGGGGAGCATTTTAAGAACGCTTCCCCTGCTTTATTTTGTTATCCTTTGAGTTACACCTAGCTTCAAGCTAAACTGGTGTCATTTAGAACAATCACACTTACCCTTACTTTGGGTGCAGTCTCCACAGCAAGTGCTTCCACCTTTGCGCATGCGTACTATTGTTCGAGCGATAATATATACTGTCACACCAACAATGAAACCACCTAAAATCCAATTAATCATTTCATCACCCTTTTTCCATAGTATTTGATCAACTAAAACCCATTAACTTTCCTACCCGGAAGATTAGGAAGGCTACTAACCAAGCGACCCCTGTAGAATATCCTACCGTAATTAATGTCCACTTCCAGGAATTCATCTCTCTTTTAATAGTTGCAAAGGCGGCCATACACGGCATGTAGAGTAGGGAAAACGCCATGAATGCATAGGCCGTTAAGGGGGTAAACGATGTCTGTAGGGCTGTTATTAGGTCTGTCGAGCCCTGTGTTGCATCAGCGACTCCATGTAAGATACCCATCGTGGACACAACTGCTTCTTTTGCTACAAAACCCGTGATCAAGGCAACTGCAGATTTCCAGTCCCCAAAACCGAGCGGTGCAAAAACAGGGACAATGGTCTTACCAATGGCACCAAGCATGCTATCTCCCGGATCTACCACCGCTTGGAAGGAAAAATTAAAGTATTGTAAAAACCAAATGACAACTGCTACTGAAAAGATAATCGTCCCTGCTTTTTTGACAAACCCTTTTCCCTTGTCCCACATATGAATCATTAAACCTTTAAGTGTGGGAATTCTGTAGGGAGGTAACTCCATGACAAATGGAGCCACTTCCCCTTGCAAGATGGTTTTTTTAAGAATAAATCCTGATAGAACTGCAATAACAATACCCAACAGATAAAGTGAGAAGACAACCAAAGTTTGATTGTTTGAAAAGAATGCTGCAGTGTACAAGGCATATATTGGTAGCCTTGCCCCACAAGACATAAAAGGTATGAGCATAATCGTCAAGCGACGATCCTTTTCATTCTCCAAGGTTCTCGTACTCATGAGCGCAGGAACGCTGCACCCAAAACCGATCAACATGGGAATAAACGATTTCCCACTCAGACCCAGCTTTCTAAGCAGCCGATCCATGACAAAAGCAGCTCTTGCCATATAGCCAGTATCTTCAAGTATGGATAGGAAGAAGAATAAGATCATGATTTGTGGGACAAATACCAACATGCTCCCCACTCCACCAATAAGACCCCCTCCAATGAGATCCTGCAACCATTGTACCGCTCCCGCTCCCGCAAGCCACGTTGATAAAAAAGGGGCGGTCGTACCGTTAACCAAATGATCTACAAAGTCGATGGTGAAAGTTCCAATTGTGCCAAAGGTTATAGAGAATATGCCAAACATCATTGCTAAAAACAAAGGGATTGCCAATATCCTATTCGTTACCACTTTGTCAATTCTATCTGAAACGGTTAAATGGGAGCTCTGTTCCTTCTTCTTAACCGCTTTGCGGGTTACCGAGGTCGTGAACTGGTACCTGCTGTCGGCGATAATCGTCTCTATATCCATGTCAAACTTTTTTTTCAGTTTCTCTTGATATACCTTGATCTCGCTCAGCATGGCATTGGGGACTTTTAACGTTTTCTGGACGTTTTCATCGCCTTCCAAAAGTTTTAGCGCTGTCCAACGAGAATTTCCGGTCATTCTATTAAGCTGGGGAATAATATTTTTTTCAATTTTTTGGATACAGATTACGATACTTGCATCATGCATTTCATTAAATACTGGGTCTACCTCTGCTGAGGCTCCTGTAGTCGCTGTTTGTACCACGTGAAGGGCTCTTTCAAGAAGTTCTTTGACGCCGCGACCTTTACTAGCAATAATAGGTAACACTGGAACCTGAAGATGCGCTTCAATGATTCCTAGGTCAATTTTGTCGCCTCTTGAATCCGCTGCATCCATCATGTTCAGCGCAACAACAACATTGACACCTAACTCAAGCAATTGTGTTGTCAGATACAAGTTCCGCTCTATGTTCGTTGCATCGACAATATTAATAACTACATCAGGTTTTTCATTCACGATATAGTCTCTGGCAATGATTTCTTCCATCGAATATGGGGATAAAGAATAGATCCCAGGCAAATCAATAATCTTTATATCGGCCTGGATCTTTTTCGCTTTCCCTTCTCGTTTCTCAATGGTCACTCCCGGCCAGTTTCCAACATATTGCGTACTCCCAGTAATTTCATTAAATAAGGTGGTTTTACCGCAGTTTGGATTTCCCACCAATGCAAACTTCAAAGACATAGGATTTTTTCAACTCCTTTTAAATCGAAATATTAATGGTAACCGTTCTCAATTAACCTTTTAAAAAATTGCTCCTTCATCGCGATAGGAGCGTTTTTTATGCTACAATAATGTTTTCTGCTTCAGATTTCCGAAGAGTTAGTTCATAACCACGAAGATTTATTTCAATCGGATCTCCCAACGGCGCTACTTTCCTAACCATGACTTCTGCCCCACGGGTCACACCCATATCCATTAGTCTCCTCTTAACCGCGCCTTTATCTCCTAAAACTTTGGTAATAATCGATTTTTCACCGGGCTTTAAATCCTTCAGGGTCCTCTCCATTTCTAATTACCTCCCTTTTTCATGAGACCTGCACAAGTACCTGCTGCGCAACTCCCCTATTCAGTGCTAATCTCGACCCTTTTATAGATACAATCAGATTTCCATTGAATTGTGATATGACAGATATAGTTACACCTGGAATAATACCTAGGCCTTCTAAGAATTTTCTAGTTGTTTCCTTAGCCCTACAGGCACCAACTACTGCTTCTTTACCCGGGGAAAGCATTGTTAATGGCATAGTCCTCACTCCTTATTTCAAGTGCCTGCTGCAATTGATAATCAATATCAACTAATAGGCTAATACTAGCATTGTTATTGCATTTCGTCAATGGGAATTTCACGACATATTTTACCATCTATAACGCGGGTTGGCTTATCCTTAGACGCAATTTCAGCATGCTTACGCTATTAGCGCTATTAGCGCAATAACCGCAGACCGCTGAGGATGACTAAAATTGTACTTCCTTCGTGTCCGATCACTCCTACCGGCAAATTAATATTAGCAATAAAATTAGACAACACCAGTACGACAATCACAGCAATTGCAAAGGTAACATTTTGTTTAACCACTCTGGTGGTTCGACGCCCTAAGGAAATAGCATAAGCGACCTTAGCGAGATCATCCGCCATCAGCACCACATTAGCAGTCTCCAGAGCTACATCAGTTCCAGCAGCACCCATAGCAATACCGACGGAAGCAACCGCCAAGGCGGGCGCATCGTTCACACCGTCTCCAACCATGGCTACTTTTCCAAAGTCCCCTAATTTTTTAATAATGTCAACTTTATTTTCCGGCAGAAGTTCTGAATAGACCTCGTCAACGCCTACTTGCTCACCCATGATTTGCGCGGTTGAAGAACTGTCTCCCGTCAGCATTACAACCTTAATACCCATTTGTTTTAAGCTATTGATTGCTTCTTTTGCTTGTGGTCGGAGGGTATCTTGAAGCCCTAAGACACCTATTCTTTCTTTTTCTACCTGAACAGTAATCACAGTATTTCCTTGCTTCTCCAGTTTCTGGACAACTTTTAGTTCTGCTTCTGACAAGCTTTGTTCTTGAACCAAATCTAGTTTTCCAATGCGATATTCCTGTCCTTCTACTATCCCATGCACCCCAAACCCAGGCACTGCCTCAAGTTTAGAGGCTACACATAGCTGCAGGTTTTTTTCTTTCGCCTTATGTATTATGGCCTTAGCAATAGGATGTTCTGACCATGTTTCCAGGGAGGCGGCAATGCTTAATACCTCATCTTCAGTGTAATTTCCGTAAGGTATTACTTGAGTAATTTTCGGCATTCCTTCAGTAAGAGTTCCGGTTTTGTCAAAAGCTACGACATTTACCTCACCGATCGCCTCCAGATAGGCGCCTCCTTTAAATAATATGCCATTACGTGCTCCGTTTGATATCCCGGATAAAACAGCCGGCATGATAGAGGAGACCAAAGCACAGGGCGAGGCTACGACCAGAAAAATCATTGCTTTATAAATGGTCTCACTCCACGACCACCCTAAAACAAAGGGTGGCACTACTGAGATCAAAATTGCCCCAGTGACCACAATCTTGGCATAAATACGTTCAAAACGCTCCATATATAATTGACTGGGTGGTCTTTCGCTTTGCGCTTCCTGAACAAGATGGATTATTTTAGCCAGTAAAGTAGCCTCCGCTGGTTTGGTCATTTCGATGACTAACGCGCCTTGTCCGTTCATGGTTCCAGCAAAGACCTCATCCCCCGCGGATTTATCTATCGGCATTGATTCCCCCGTAATCGAGGCTTGGTTCACAGAAGAATATCCCTCACGCACAATCCCATCCGCTGCAATCCTTTCTCCGGGTCTCACCAACAAGTGGTCACCTTGCTGCAATTTCTCGACTCGAACACGCTTTTCCACGTTTCCTTGTAACACAATTGCCTCTTCCGGGCGTAGTTTCATAATAGCCTTAATTTCGTCATTGGTTCGCTCCAGTGTATATCCTTCCAAGGCGCCGCTGAGGGAAAAAATCAGGATTAATATGGCTCCGTCTCTCCAATATCCGATACTGGCTGCGCCAATAGCGGCCACGACCATAAGCAAATCAACATCGAAATCTTTTTCCTCAATCAGAGTTTTCAGGCCTTCCCAAGCTTTCTGGTATCCACCAATGACATAGGCCAAAAGGTAAAATGGGACTTCCAGCTTAGAATGGCCATAGCTTCCAGAATACCAAGCCAGGATAATAAAGGCTAAACTTACGGCTGTAACAATCAATCCCTTATGTCTAGACCAAATTATATTCCAAGACGTACTCATGTCGATTCTCCTTTTGCGATTACTTTCTACAGTACTTAAATTATGTTTCTTTGAAATCAGTGATCAAAATATCTCAATGTTAATCTTTTTCAACGTTTCTAATAACTGCTTTATTTCGTCGTCATTCAGAACGGAGGTCATCTGCTCTGTTAAATGCAAATGAAACGCATGATGTTCATCAAACGCTTTATTTCCTATATCTGTCAGTGCAATAAGATTAACACGCCGATCTTCCGTCGTAGATTCTCGCCGGGCAAGGTTTTTCTTTTCTAATCGGTCCACTGTTACCGTGGTAGTGCCTGTCGTAACCCCCAGTTTCTGAGCCAAACCTTTCATATTCATCTTTTCATGTTCCCCTAGCACCTCTAAGGCATGCGCCTCAGAAACCGTGAGATCACTGGATCGCACGATTGAGTTCTCCCAGGAGGAAAACCCATTGAAAAATGCCAGCAGTTCATGCGTTAACTCTTCATTAATATTCACCAAAAAACCTCCTCCAATATAGTAAGTACATCATAATGTTTTATATTAATAATGTTTGAATCTCAAGGTATATAATAGCAAAAATACGCTTCGCTGACAAGGGGTAGCGAAGCGATTTCTGATCAAACGCACCCAGTCGGGTAATTCTGATGCCTCATGGCTCGTTAAACTTAATCATAATATCCACCACTTCTGGTGTATTACCGAGTCGGATGGGAGGTCCCCATGTCCCGTATCCTGACGAAACAATGAGTTTGAAATCCTCCTTGTGCAATAATCCCCAGTCATCTTTAAATATTCTTCCAGTTATTAACCCAATTGGAAATAATTGTCCAGCATGGGTATGCCCCGACAATTGTAAATCAACCCCTTGCTGAACCGGTTCCTCTAGATGCGAGGGTTGATGATCCAGTAAGATGAGTGGCAAAGAACGGTCTACCTGTTGCAGTAAAGTTTCTAATTCTAGTCTCTTGGCTCCATTGTAACGTGCCCCTGACATATCGTCTCGTCCTATCAGATAAAAGCTCCCGGCTATCTCCTGTGCGCTATCCCGTAAGATCTTTACTCCTGCTTCACCTAAATATTTGATCGTTTCGTTGGCATTACCGCCAATGTATTCGTGGTTTCCCAGTACAGCAAATACGCCATAGGGAGCACTTAATCTTCGAAAGTTATCGGACACTTGTTGTTTCTCTGATGTCTGGATATTCTCTTCAAACACATCTCCCGCAAATAGGATCACATCTGGCTTTAGTTCATTCAACGTATTGACCATTTTAGTGAGAGTATCGTTATGAACAATCGTTCCTAAGTGGATATCCGAAACCATGACAATATGCAACTGTTTTAGAGATCCGGCTTGCTTGGCAATGGTTAAATCATAATGATTCACTCGGGGATGACGAGCATTCCACGTCCCATAACCTACTACTCCAACGACCAAGATAAAAACGATCAATCCCAAAGCGGGATTTAACCCTTGTTTTATTTCCAACGGGATAACTTTAACAAAGTGGTCCAACAAACGAAGGAAATCAAAAGTAATGATCGCTAAGAAAAGGTAGAACAGAAATGCTAGCCAATATGCCCCAACCAAGGATAGCCCTTGAAATATGATTGTGGGAAGGTATTTCTGACTGAATCGACTTATTAGAAAAGACAAAGAAATCAGCCAAAAGACAGGCCAATATATTTTAGAACTTAGAAAGGGGATGAAACTGAACAAGGCCTGCCACCCACGCAGGCCTATGTAGTAACTGAACTTTCGCACCCAGATAAACTAGCCGAAAATAAGTATAAAAAAGAGACAAAAAACGATGAAAATCCGCATGAAGCCTCAGTTTTTGGTATAATTAAGTGCTAACCAAAACAACCAAAAAAGAGGTGTTATCA
>DASRMG010000173.1:0-5346 GCA_035648035.1 Desulfosporosinus sp.
CTTATCCTTTCTGCTAAACCCTTCAATGATGCGTTTCCAATCATCAACCGTGACTTCGTTCTGTTTTGCTTTACGAAGTGCCATTCTTACGTAGGGAGCGACCTCAGAATCCATGATATACTCAGGTAAATCCAGAGATACTCCTCCTTTACGTTCCTTGCCAGCTAAATCATACAATGTTTCCTGGTCCTCAACCGATAGTTTCAGTTCCTTAATCAGTAATTCTATTTTTTCATTGTCCATTGGGTAACGCCGATTGTTTTCAATGTCACTTAGATAAGCGGGAGAGAATCCAATTCTTTCGCACATATCTCTAAGAGTAATTTCTAATACCAAACGTTTTGATTTAATGAAATCACCGAATCTTACATTCTTTTGATCCATATTATCACCTCCTTGTAAAAGGCTATTTACTAATTTGCTATTTAGCATTTCTGCTAACACCGTTAATATAGCATATCCCTGTGGACCTTGTACACGCGTAAATTTTACCAACTCTACCAGGCCATGACCACTAATCATACAATATTCGCGACAGCAGCCTAGTTTAATTATGCAAATACAAGTGAATAATATGCTCTGTATTAAGCCATGATACAGAGCTTCCCGCTTCTAACAGGAGGCGTCTTATGAGACGGCCGTTCTTTGTACATCATCCCTGTTTAACTTTTCTACATTCGTTTTATCTTGAAAATTTATACGTTTTTCCTCAATAACCAAAGGACGTTTCATAATCCGCGTATTGATATTCATTATGTATTCACCTACTAATCCAATGAAAAACAACTGAATAGAACCCATAAAAAAGACGCCAATGATTATCGGTGCAGTGCCAGCTAAAAACCTATTCCAATAAATGAGCTTCATAACTAAATAGATAAGCGCAACCAGCATACTGATTCCAGACGCTATAAATCCTAAAATTGTCGCTAATCTTAGACCAATTTTAGTATACGAGGTAAAGCTGAGCATCGCCGCGTCATACAGGCGATACCAGTTATTGCTCGTTTTACCAGCGCGACGTTCTGCCTGCTCATAGGGGATATCTTTACGTTCCGACCCAAGTTCCGCCACAATACCGCGCAGAAACGGCGTAGGGTCATCCAGATCTCTTAACACCTGAATAAAACTTCTATCATATAGACCGAACCCTGTAAAATGCTCTATCTGTTCCACGTCGGACATTTTTTTAATCGTTTTATAGTAGCATGAGCGCAAAAAGTACATTAGCTTATTTTCTTTGCTTGTTCTTTTGATCGCACAAACTAGTTTAAACCCTTGCTCCCATTCCGCAACAAATTTAGGAATCATCTCTACGGGATCTTGAAAATCTGCACACATTAAGATGGTACAGTCACCGGTAGTTTGACATAGTCCGTAATAGGGGGAATTGAACTGTCCAAAGTTTTTAGAATTAAAAATTGCTTTAATCTTTTTATTTCGGACACATAGACCAATAAGCTTTTCTCGAGTTGTATCTAGCGAGCAATTATCGATAAAGATAAGCTCATAGTCATACTGTGGCAGATTACTTTGAAATTCATTAACGATTGCTTCCGCTAAAGGAATTACATTTTCCTGCTCATTCCAACACGGAACAAGCACACTTATTTTTTTCATAACTCTCCCTTTCTTTCATTAATCTAATTTCAGATACACCTTGACCAAAAGAAATTTTGGGTGCCCACTCTGCCACAGCTATAAGTTTATCTATCACAGGCTCAAAACTTACCGCACCTTCTGTGTTGTAAGGGATTACACCAAATTCCAAAACACTATTTGAATCGGTTAGCCTTAACATTTCATATACAAAATCTTTTAATGGCCGACTGACCCCGCTGGCAATATTATAAATACCCGCTGGTGCAGAACTAAGAAAGAAAAGCGCGCTGGCAGCGTCTAGAACATGAAGGAAATCCCAGCTTTGTGTGCACTCAGTTAAGGGGATTCTTTCGTTTCTTATCATTTTACTTATGGCGGACATGATCAATGTTCCTTCAAAATCGCCTTGACCGTATACGCTAAAAATACGTGCCCATACAAATTTTAATCCAAAGCTATCCGCGAGTTTCTTCCCGTCTTCACAAGTACGAAGTTTAGCCTTTCCATACTCCGTTAGAGGGGCAACCTTATAGTTTTCTGTGATTCTGCCTATGCACATACCATACTCTGCCTGGGAGCCAACGCCCACAAAACTCTTACACCCCAGTTCAAACGCAACTTTAACGGCTCTTATAGAAGACTGATAGTTATTTTCCTGCAACAACTGATCATCACGGGCAGACGCACGTGTACCATCCCATGCAAGGTGATAAAAAACATCTACCAGTACAGAAATCCGACTGGGGAGATTTTCTATTTTTTGTAACGAAAACTCCATAACAGTTAGATTTTCATGGGATTTTAACTTGCCTTTATTTGGCGAATTTGGGCGAACTAACGCAAAAACATGGTTATTTTTATCGGATAACAACACATTTAAGAGATGTATTCCAATAAAGCTCGTTGCTCCCGATACAACGATATTTTTCATATGGAAGTCCCTTCGTCCTGTATCAGCCTGTTAAATAATTCTCGTTCCATTAATGGATCTTGGTCGTGGATAGGCTTCCCCATGGAAAGCTTCGGATAAACATAGGTCTTATCATCACACAAGACATGAATAAAAGCAGGGCCTGGGCAACCAAAGATTTCTTCAAGAGTTTCGCAATCGCTCAAGTTGTTTATGGTATATGTTTTAAGCCCATAAGCCGCAGCGACCTTACAAAAATCAGGTGTAGTGTACCCCCAATCAGCAGAGGTTTGAACAAATTTAGAATCAAAATACATTTCCTGAAAATGTCGTATCATTCCCAGAGAATGATTATTTATGAGTAAAATTTTAACTGGTATCTGTTCTCTCACTATAAATTGCAGCTCCTGTATATTCATTTGAAAGCCACCATCTCCATTAAATGAATATACAGGAACTTTTCTTGCGTAATACGCGCCTATAGCTGCAGGTAATGAATACCCCATGGCACCGTGCCCCCCTGAGAATAGTACCTTTTGTCCTGACTTCACTTGGAAAGACTGGGCAACCCAAACCTGATTTTGGCCGACATCTGTCGTTATAACTGCACCTTTAGGTATATAGCTACTAATTTTTTCAATTAAAGCATTGGTTGGCTCGTTATCTAGTTTGGAAAGCTGTTTTTTCAGATTGCTACATTCACCTAACCAACTTTGATAGTTATTACCGAAGTTAAACCTATCTTCTAAATTCATCTCAGGGAGTAGCTTTCTGAGATCACATAGCAGAAGCCGCTCATCTTCTTTTAGTTTGTTAGTTGCCTCTCCGTCATCGATATCTATACGTAACAGTTTGGCATTTTCTGCAAAAATCTTCTTATCGTTACCTGTCTGTCTAGAATCTAAACGAGAGCCTAGAGATATTATCAGGTCACACTTAGCTAAAGCAAAGTTGGCAAAACGGTGACCATAGGCGCCTAAAAACCCAAAGTTGTAGGGGGAATCAGAGGGAATACAATCGATCCCTATCATAGTTGTTACAACAGGAACTTTAATTTTCTCAATCCACACGTCAAACTCTTGAGTCATTCCTGCACTTCGTATTCCTGCACCCGCAATAATCACGGGTTTCTTTGCTTGCCTCAATTCATACAATAACGTTTCTATCTCATCGAAATAACCGCAGGCTTGGTTAAGATTTGGACTATAACTCAGCAGTTTCTCTGGATCAATCTCCGCACGCTGAATATTCATAGGAATATCTAACAGAACAGGTCCTGGACGACCATCCATGCTGATAAAGAAAGCCTTTTCCAATTCGCAACGAATACTTTCAGCTTCGGTTATCTGTACAGAATATTTAGTAATTGGAGTTGTTATACTCACAATATCTGTTTCCTGAAAGCCCCTTTGGCGCACCTGCAATTCGCCCCTCGACTCATAGGTGTTAACCTGACCCGTAATAAATAGACAAGGAATAGAATCATAAAAAGCATCCGCTATCCCTGTAATCAGATTTGTTGCACCAGGGCCACTTGTTGCATAGGCCACGCCAGGTAAATTAGAGGTTTGTCCGTAACCACAGGCACAGAAAGCCGCACCCTGTTCATGATAGTTTACATGAGCCTTTATGGAATCCTTATATTTATCAAAGGAATCCATAAGATGGGTAACCATACCTCCGGGATAGCCAAAGACATCCGTTATTCTTTTTTGCACTAAAAAGGAGACAATATAGTCACTTAACTTCATTGGATACTCCCCTCTCCTTGAATGCCCAAAACTTATTGATCAAAAAATTCAGTGGTATGGTGATAATCAGGTTTATAATCGGCGCAAGAACCTTGGATACTCCTAGTATTTCAACCATCACAAACAGCAATATCGTGCCCAACACAAAGGTACTGCCATAGGCCATAAATGTTTTCAGAATTGTCTTTAAATGAGCCTGCTCACCTTTCTGAAAAACATACTTATTGTTCCAATAATAGGCATTCAGCACGCTCACTACAAACCCGACCGTATTACCTACAATATATAACACGGGGTTTATCACTATAAAGGCATAATAAATTCCAAGTGAAATAGCTGTATTAGAAAGTCCTACCACGCCGAACTTAGCAAACTGCTTTACAAAAGTATAAAAATCCTCTTTACTGTGAATATTCAGTCTAGATAATAAGTTCATTTATTTTATGGCATCCTTTATAATCTTAGCCATATAGTCAATCATTTCATCGGTCATTCCCGGATACACGCCAACCCAGAAAGTATCATTCATAATGCGGTCCGTATTGGTCAACTGGCCTACGACACGATATCCTTCGCCTGTGGAGCGCATTTCATCAAAGCATGGGTGCTTAAGTAGATTGCCAGCAAAAAGCATCCTAGTCTGGACACCATGATTTTCCATGTACTGAACCACTGAGTTTCGGCTAATGTCTGCTTTGCAGGTAATCAGAAAACCAAACCAGCTGGGAATGGAATTTTCGCAAGGTTCAGGGAGAGTCAGTTGATCGCTAACTTCCAGCAAAGCAGCTTTAAGTCGGTCAAAGTTATGGCGTCTGCGGTCTATAAATGACGGGAACTTCTTCAACTGGGCAACGCCCACGGCTGCCTGCATATCAGTTGCCTTGAGATTATAGCCAAAGTGGGAATAGACATATTTATGATCATAGCCTAGTGGAAGCTCTCCATACTGCTTGTCAAAGCGATGTCCACACAGATTATCGTGGCCAGAGGGGCATACACAGTCTCGTCCCCAATCACGAAAGGATTTAATGATTTTGCAAAGCAGTGGATCATTTGAATAGACCGCGCCGCCTTCTCCCATAG
>DASRMG010000174.1:0-3879 GCA_035648035.1 Desulfosporosinus sp.
AGCTATTGCCCCATATTAATGGTAAAAGGCTATTAATTAGTCAAATGGCAGAAAATATTTTTTCTGACAAATTAGCATATAAGGAATACTATGATTTTCTATGTAAATATGCACATGGCTTTTCAATGAAAGGTGTTGAATGTTATAATCCTGTGACAAAAGCTTTTACAGTTGGTAAAACTTATAATCATACGAATTGTAAACTGTCAGTGTACTTGCTCTCGGATTTGATTTTTGGATTCATTAATAACTTTGATTATATCTATCCGACTAATACAATTGAAAGTACAGAAAGTGGTAGAGAATTAAAAAGCTACGTGAAAGGATGGTGTTTATCATCAAGAGATGAACATATTAAGGCAAGCGGTGGTTTTTTATTAATGCATAATGCCATTGATGAATTGATACTATAAAATATGGGGTATCTTGATGCTAATGAATTATGAATATTTAAATCAAATCACGGTGCCAGACAGTGCGGCCGAGCAAGGTGGAACAGCCGTCAAGGCTGGATTTCTAATGGGGTGAAAGTCCCCTGTCAACAATTGACCGATTCGGTTGACTAGCATATCCGGGACGCGGGGAGGTAACAAACCGTGGGGTGTTCGGATGTAAAAGCCACTGGGGCTTTGCATTACATAGAGAATGTGAGGTCTGAACAGCAAGAGTAGCGAGCAAAACTGGAGGCCATAAGGCTTAACGAATACTGCAGCCTCGAAATGGTCGCCTCTTCAGAAGCTGTTGAAGAGATAAATGCTTGCGCTGACCCAGTGCCTTGTTGGGGAAAGCCGTAGTCCTGCAGGAAGAAACGGTTAAACGCACTGTAGGAGCAGCCGGGGTAGGGGAATAACCTAAAACGGTGAGAGGATTTAGGACTGACGCATGAGGTCGTAGTAGCTATGAGGGAAGAGTAATGTCTTTCTATGTAGATGAAATTCTACACTTCGAGAGGTAACACCTCAAAAAGGCGAAGGGCCTCTGGGCACTTGGAAGTTCGCAGAAGATGAATCTGGACAAAGAGCCAGAGACGCAGAAGACGAGCCAGACCTAAAGCAAACTAATAGTGTGATGGGTGTATACGGCTATTGACGTTTAAGCTTAGATACTGTTAGAAAGGCAAAGGATTCTGATTTGATTCCAAGGTCAAAACCGGACTCGGGAAATCCGACTGTCCGGGATTGCAGGGGGGCTCCGGGAAACATGGACAAAGTTGTTGCGTGCGCCCGGTTTCTATCCAGACCGTATCATATAGTGGGTGGGAATCCCATCGGGTAAGGAAGACCAACCGCCCGTAGTTAATCTTGGAGCTTGCCAGGTAACTGGCAAGTTTAAGCGTAGACAAACAAGACAGTAGGCCGAAAGCTGAAAAGTTGAAGTGATTGAGCCACGTAATACTAAATAGGAAGGCAGATGCAGTTGCCTGAGCAGAATGCAATATTGCGACTAACGTTAAAGTAAGAAAGTCGCAACTTCCTCGGAGCCGGAGAGCTTGGATGGAAACCGGCTTATACGTTTGAGAAGGGGATGAAGAAGACGACGGGAAGCTGAAATTTTTAAATGCTGACTATTATGTTTCCATGAACATGTGTGGGCTGACGTATAAAGAGAAGTTGTTTGGGTTTACTATCAGCTAGGGCCTGATGGCGCACTTGGAGGCTAAATGGATTTACTAAAAAGAAGAAAATTCACAAGCTTTTGACTTGTATAA
This sequence comes from Desulfosporosinus sp., assembly GCA_035648035.1. Taxonomy (GTDB): domain Bacteria; phylum Bacillota; class Desulfitobacteriia; order Desulfitobacteriales; family Desulfitobacteriaceae; genus Desulfosporosinus. Next base: position 1,709 of record DASRMG010000174.1, read on the forward strand.
CATGTTATGATATAATAAATGCAGAATAAATAGTAAATAACCACATATTATATATCATAAAGGAGCGCAGAGTTGATGAACAAATTATCTTACACAAAGAATATTCGGGATATAATTGCAAATATTGCTGTTGGATATCCGATTTTTGTGAACGAGCTTGGAAAAAAGCTTGCGGCAGAATACAATATAGATGAGAAAAAAGCGAATGCAGCGGCAGCGGTTGCAGTTAAGCGCATTCTTGACACTAAGTTGATACCTGCGCTTCGCTGCTTTGGCAAAGGGATCTATTATATGACAAAACCAACGCTATTCGGCGAAACGGGAATAGATAAGGAAAAACTGATTGAATTGAAATATTTAAGCGGCGATAACGGGTATGAAACCGGACCAACCATTATGCATAAGCTCGGGCTTACATCTCTAATGCCCGCCGAGAGAATATTTGTATCCAACAAAGCGCTGAACAGAACCAAAAGAGATGAAGTGTTAAATATAACGGTAAAAGCACCAAAAGTAACGGTGAATAAGGACAATAAGTCATATTTACAGGTACTTGATTTACTGAATATATATGACGATGTTCCTGTTGACGCAGATTATCCGTATCACATACTTAGCAAGCTCATTACTACAAGCCGTTTGGATTACAAAAAATTGCTTGTAATAGCGGATCAGCATTATGGAAACGACACGATTATAAGGCTTGCACATGTTGCAAGCGACGAAGAAGTGAAAATATGAATTTACACCTGGATAAAGATTCTTTTCGTGTTTTGATCGGACAGGTATCTGCAAAAACAGGTTACAGGCAGGATGTTATAGAAAAGGACTATTCAAACCGTTCGGAAGTGATTTCTTATTATAATTATGTTCCGCTTGTTGAATATGATACGACTGATGTTTTACAGAGATTTGGCGAGGAGAGTCATCATGAGAAAATTAATCAAGTGTATCCGACATTACAGGGCACTGGGCAAAGGACACCATTCAAAACTGGGTTAACCAGGGAATCGTTAATGGGTATGAAGATGGGACTTTCAGACCACGGGATATCCTGAGGGAACAATTAGACCGGACAACCCTATTACCAGAGAGGAAGTAGCTTCTATTTTAATGAAAATTACCGGGCTTGACGGGAATGAAGCGGCAGCAGGTGTATTCAACGATTCGGAAGTAATAAAGGTTATTACCAATAATCCATCCATTACGCAATCGGGGATTGGTTCGGAACTTGGCTGGCCTTTAAGCAGAGTGAAGTATTATACGAAAAAATTGAGAGATAAAGACGTTCTGGATCATAAGGGAAACACTCAATAGCGTAACTGTAGAGAAGTACCACAGAGACTTAGTTCGAATTATGGAGAGATTAGTGAACTTTAGAATATAACATGTATAATAATTTCACTAAATTATTAAATTCCATCTCCCACATATCAGCAATCACCAATAATTGCTCAGATAATATTTCCAGCTTATCAATATCCACAAGATCACCAACCCTTCTTCTTAAAACATAATAATGCACAGGATCCGGGGTCAGATATGTATTGAATAGAAAATGAAATTTTAATTATGCACTATACACACATTGCAAACACAGTTTGATAATGCACAAAATAGAGTGCTTAACAATGTTGGTGGTTTTCATAAAATATAGTGAGATACAGCACAGCTATTTGGATTTTTATATTGCAAATGCATAATTTGTTAACTTCTAAAACTGATTTCGATACAACGAAAACAAATTGTAAAAAAGCGTTGCAATTTCGATATAAATATGGTATTCTGATGATGTAATATAATGCGAAAGGAGTATTGTGAAATGATAAATAGAGAACTATATATGTCCAGGATTCGTCCTTTTATTAATCAGGATATCATTAAGGTACTCACCGGGATAAGGCGTTCCGGAAAATCTGTAATGCTTGAATTGATTCAGGACGAACTGAGTTTACAAGGCATTCTTGACAAGCAGTTTTTAACGGTGAATTTTGAAAGTAAAAATAATACATTTAGTAATTCTTTTGATGATATGTATGCGTATATAAAGGATTTTTCATCAAAAATTAGCGGAAAGATGTATTTATTTTTTGATGAGATACAGGAGCTTGAAGGTTGGGAAACTATGGTGAATTCTTGTCTAATCGATTTTGATGCGGATATTTATATAA
>DASRMG010000175.1:0-7827 GCA_035648035.1 Desulfosporosinus sp.
GGGACATGGTCGATGGCCGTTGGTGGCATGGTCGGCGGTGGTATCTTCTCGACACTTGGTATAGTTATCGGGATCGCTGGTCCATGGGCATGGCTCAGCTTCGCAGCCGCGGGGCTCATCGCCCTGGCCGCAGGGTATAGCTATGTGAAGCTGGCTGCCTATTACGGCGAAGGGGGCGGAGCGTTCACTTTTCTGCGCGAGATCAATGCAGAAGGGTTCGCCGGTAGTCTTTCGTGGGTTCTCATCGTCGGGTACGTGCTCACAAATGCGGTGTATGCTTTCACATTCGGGCAATATCTGGGGTATGTCATGGGGTTCGGACCATGGTTCCCAGGTATGGCTAGCATTGCCATCGTAGCTTTGTTTATTGGGCTAAACCTGCGGGGCGTCGGCAAGGCTGGCGGTGTCGAGGTGATTCTCGTGTGGTTCAAACTGGCCGTGCTTGTGGGGCTGGCCGGATGGGGGCTTGCACAGTGGGATCCCCAGATGCTCTCGCGGGGTGTGCCGGACAACGGAATCAGCGCAGCACTGTTCGGTGCTGCGTCCGTGTTCATAGCCTATGAGGGATTTCAACTGCTGACCTATGATTATAAGGACATCAAAGACCCGAAGAAGACGCTGCCCCGCGCGGTGCTGTCGGCGATAGTCGTTGTAATCGTCGTCTATGTTATCGTTGCCCTTGGTACGACCATGCTGATCGGTGCGGATCAGGTAGTGCAAAACAAGGAGGTCGCGTTGGCCATCGCGGGGAAGCAGGCGTTCGGAACCGTTGGGGTTGTTGTCGTCACGATTGCTGCGGCGTTCTCCACCGGGTCGGCCATCAATGCTACGCTCTTCGCCACAGCACGTCTCGTGAACAAGGTGGCCGAGGACGGGGAATTACCAGCCGCTCTGGAACATAAGAACACGGCGGGTATACCGGATAGGGCTGTGATCGGGCTAGGTGTGGCGGCAGCGGTCCTTGCCGCTGTAGGAACGCTCACCACTCTCGTTGAGGCCGCCAGCCTCGCATTTCTATTCACTTTTGCCGTTGTGTGCTACCTCGCTTTTCGTCAGCGGGCAGGCTTGCGGGTCGTAACAGGATTTGGAGCGCTGGCAGCCGCCGCTGCTTCGGTTGCCCTTATCGTTCGCCTAATTCAAACCGAGCCACTGGCGCTCGTTCTCCTTGGCCTACTGGTGCTCATCGCCGTGTTCGGGCGTCCGGTACTGTTACGCCACTTCAAGACGGAGGATCGTAAAAGCAGAACGGGAAGATAGGTCATCGTTGCTTGGCGCGGTATAACCAGCCAAATGCCGCGGATTCGCTAACGCTCACCCCTGATTATCTGCATTAAATCCTCCCCAGAATCATACCGGCTTATAATACTAATATCTCTTGATTGGTAAAGTTTTGTACTTCATATAATACGCAGCTATCCGGTTCCGGTCTTGCAGACCTCCACCCAAATTTCCCTTCGGAAAACTTCGGATACCCGCGTCCGTTATATGAACTCATAATCAAACCTCGCTGATTTTCACAAACATACGGATTTTTGAATCCAACACATTATTAGGGATTGTAAACACTGAAAGTTGCCACTCTCACTATTTTCGTGCTCATTTTTGCCGATAAAAACCAAAAAAACAAAAAACGATAAGAGGCTTCATGCACCCGCACCAAGATGCCCCGTTTTTCTAAAACGGGATCATTGACGGCGTACCTTGAAGCACACGAAGGAGAGTATGCACAATAACGACCTCCTGTAAAACCGACACTGGATAAAACCACGCACCACGCCGTTTTTATAATCACTCTCACCCTACCTGCCCCCTTTGTCCTGCCACATGCAGAGCTTTATTTTTGGGCGCAGGCAATTTTGCTTTTTTGCCCTTGATTGCCGCAGACTTATAAGTACAAATTACATTTAAAAATCCCTGAGATCGTGTCTAAAATCAAATCTTGTGCTGATTCAATATTGAGAAAAAATGAAGAATTAGGAAAGACCCTAATCCCGTTATGTTTGCAGATGTCGCATAGACAGTTACAGACCTACTTTTTGCTTAATTTTACTCAATAAATGACTCCAAAACGATTTTTTCGTTGGTACCTTTGGAGGTAGATTGACAGAATTCTGATCTAATGTAACAGCTGTTTGCGCCAATGCTCTTCCGTTTAATGTTGCGCCAGTCTGCATCGCAATATTTGTTTTGCCCAGAATATTTCCATTGAAAACAGATGTTGTTCCAAGTGTCGTCTGTCCTGCGATTTGCCAGAAGATGTTCTTTGACTGTGCACCGCCACTTAGGATAACCTGCTTTGCAGAAGCAATATCAAGAGTTCCTGCGACCTGGAATATCCATACGTCGGTTGAGCTTCCTGATATAGTTACATCTGTTGGTATTATTACACCAGTAGACCATTTATAAAGACCAGGTTTTAGAGTCAGACCACCAATGTTACCGGTTCCAAGATTAATATAATCTGGCAATGTTCGCCCGGCTGCATCAGTGTACGCTGTTTCCATGTCGCCTATAGCTGTGGTCAGTAAGGTCGTAGCTATCACCCTACATGCAGGGCCAGCAGCATTGACAGTGTATATTGTTCCTGTAACTTCTGAACAACCTAATCCAGTAATAGCTGCACCTGTAATTGGACTTGTTCCAATATTTCCAGTAATAGCAGATGTGGGGACATTGGTGATCCCTGTTTTTGACAGAATCGCGAAATTGTCGGCTATTCCAAGATTCACTGCGGTTTGTGTACTTGCGCTCGCCGGCCCTGCTGCAATCCCTAAAAGCAACAGTGCCATAAGCACAGAGGTTATATTTATTATTCTATTCGATTTATTATTCATATTTAATCATTTCTCCTTTTTTAAGAACATAAATTATTATTTGGGTGAAACACATCACGGCCCCTCAAAGAAGCCGTACAGCAGAATCATCCGCCATTCGGATTATACCACCCATTTTTCAGATTTGTCTCTTAATTGGACAAATCTTAATCATAACTAACCTATTAGTACATAAGCTTACCTATTAAATCGTCAAGTTTGTGAATTTGAACGCTAACATATTAAATATTAATACTTATTGTATGGATTAATAGGAAGAACTATGTGAATTAATAGGAAGAACTATGTGAATTAATACTCATATATAATGAATATATATATATAGAGTCAAAAGAATTGCATGACAAATTGACGTGAATGGGATGAAACTATAACATGAGTCCGCTTGAAAAATTATTCGGCAAAACGGCACAGCTAACGGTGCTAGAATATCTTATGAATAATACAGGAGAAATTAATTATCTTTCAGGGATTGCAAAAGGTACTGGATTATACCACTCCAGCGTTGCAAGAGTCCTCGCCCCTCTTCTGGAAATGAACATAGTCATTGAGAAAAAGATCGGAAAGCAGATGCGGTCCTTTTCTTTGAATAAAGAGCATAAAGCCGTACAGCTTCTGGTGGATTTTTATAATAGCCTGAAAAATGAGCTTGATAATTAAATCATGCGTTTCATCACGAACTCGCAGCAATCATCCCCTTTTCTTACACGGGAAAAGAAATAAAGTGGGATACAATACGGAAGATGTGGATTTGCAGAAATCATCCAAAGTGCGATGGCTCAGTGTTGGGTTTTGATATTCGTTATATTGAATAGTATCTTAAAAAATGGGTGTTCGATACAGAAAATTGTGACAGAAATGTTTGAGGCAACATGCTTCAAGTGGGCGCAAGCACATGATACGCCGCCTTCCTATTTCCAATCTTCTTTTACTCATATCTTTCTTTAAAAGCTTCAAAATATGTTATAAGTAAAGGCAAAAGTATCGGGCCTAAGAATAAACCTATAACCCCGAACAAATTCACTCCTCCTATGACTCCGGCAATAACAAGTAACGGGTGCACATCAGCTTTTACCTCTATTATTTTTATCCTTAAAATATTGTCTATTGTGCTAATGATCAATACCCCATACACGAATAGCCCTAAACCTTTTGCTATTGTGATGTAATCCTGTGCAAGGTAGCCGTTTAAGACCAGATATAAAGAAACAGGCAACCATATAATGGCAGCCCCCACCGCTGGAATCAAGGCACAAAATGCCACGAGGACTCCAAAAAGAAATGGGAGCGGAACGCCAAAGACGTAGAATCCGATTACAGCCACAGCTCCTTGGGCAAATGCAACAAATAATTGCCCAAAAACAACTGCATGGGTAACTATTATAAATTTATCAGTGAGTGTAAGGATTGTTTTTTTTCTCATTGGGAGCCAGTCAACGATCTTAGGTAGTATTTTCGCCCCATCCTTGAAAAGAAAATAAGATATAAACAATATAAAACCCCCATTGAGAATTGCCAGAGGTATTTCAATAAGGTAATTTGTTAGAGTCACTTCTAAACGCAGTAATAGTTTCTGCAGGTGTGTGTCAAAACCTATCTTTGACAGACTTTGTGCACTAAATTTTTCAACGTTGTTAATAATAAAACAAATTCTTGAATTGTCGCTTATGCATCCGAAACCGAATAAAGCTCCTTCTGCAATGTTGCTTGACAACGAATTATAAAATTCAAAGCTCTGCTGGGTAACTTCAAAAACTACATAAGAAAATGGGAGCAAGAAAATAATGGCAATAACCAGTATTGTGAGAATAATTGAAAGGAATTGATTGGGTATTCTAGTTCTTACTTTTTTGTAGAAGGGATAAAATATGTAGGTTATGAGAATGCTACTCAAAAATATGGTTATCATCGATTCAATAATTTTAAAAAATAAGAACAGGGCGAGCAAGAAAATGACAAAAGGCACGATTTTGTCATATTGATTATTCACACTACATTCGTCTTCACATCCCATTTCTTAATCTCCCATTTCTTTGCCATATCCTATTTCTTATATAGAGGTCATCAAACTAGCTTCTCTACATAACAGACATCTTAAAGCATGTTGAATGCAACTTCTATAGTAATAAAGATTGGCATTTCAATCTTGCCGTTCATCCACGGCTTACCTGATGCGATAAACACAGGCTCGACGCCGACATGGAGGCACAGCCGAACGATGCGGCTAAAATGCCTTGGATGTATCATATCACCGATAAAAGAAGCGCTATTATCCATCTGAAGATAATTCCAAATTAAAAATCAGCCGTCCTGCGCCCCCGTATTCTCATTGCGATGCCTGCGGAGAAAGGGCACGCTCGAATAAGTGATGCAACGGGCGCAATGGTGCCCATGTAACTATAGGAATAGGGGGCAAGACAGCGGTTTCCGCTAAGCTCAAACTGGCACATGGGGGTAATCCGTGGTTTAGAGTATTTGTCTGTAAAGTCATTTATGCTGTAGCTTCACTTAAGCTGACTTCCCCAGCTGCCATGGGATGAACAAGCAAAGCAGATTTATGAAATTTTTCCATAACTGTGTCTATTTTTTCAGATATATCGGGAGTATAATATGCTTCATTGCATTCATTACAAACATATGCAGGAATATCTTTTATTGAAAGAACATCATTTCCGAGTTTAACGACAAATTCGGTTTCCCCTTTGACTAATTTACCTTTACAAAAACTACATCTATCGGGTTTCATATATTATCCTTCCTTATTCTGTATTCAATCCTTTTTTCTTTTTCTGGATTGTAAACGGTTATTATTCTGGCATGGTCTTCACATTGTGCAACAACAATATGAAATGGTTTGTTATCAATGAATCCCAACAACAAAGCTGATGGACAAGGTTCATCATCAAAATAATATTCAATTATTTCCCCATGTTCAATAACATATCTAATATCATTTGTTGAAATTTTTCTTTGTAACATTCTGATTCTGGCATGATTAGAAATTATAAAATCATCATTTTGAACCATTTTTTAATAAAATCATGACCAATTCTAACATTCAACACAATTGAGGTATGATTGCAGAGTATTTATATTATGTTGATTCTTCGATATTTTGGTCTCTGGATATCTGTTTTGCACCATTTTTAAGTAAGGGGAACGTCTATCTCTTCCATCATTCCAACACGGACATTGGTTTTTATTTCTTTTTTTATATATTTCCCAGCGGACACGGGAATATAATGCCTACCACCGCCCAAGTCCCTGAATGCATCAGTGCAGCAGCGATGGCAGCGGGGTCTGGTGTCGGTATGGTTGTGTGGGAGAAGGGGGGCGGGTGGATTGGTGAAGATGTTGTTGAGAATTACCATGCTGGGAATGTCTACAAAATATAGGGCTTGTAGCAGATTTTTGTCACGCACAAGATATATAAAGAATAGAGCCGTGTAGATCACTTAGAGGAAATTAGACAAAATGAGATTGTCGGGAAAGTGCCAAAATCGGGACACTATGATATATTGAGTTAAGTAAACCGATATGCAGCGACATATCGGTTTTAGACTGGTATCTTTAAAATCCTAAAAACAGGACTTATCCGACAGTCTCAAAATAAGGATCTAATACATATGCAACTTGATACTAAAGTGAATAAAGAGGTCAAAGATAAAATCGATGAACTAAGATCGCATGCAATTTTATATAAAGATGGAATTACATCAAATGTGATTGAGAAATGTTCATTTATGGTTGAAGTTGGAGCATTAACGGTTGGAACCGATGACACTGGAAACGTAATTACCCAGAATACAAATACTCCAACTCAATTTTCTCAAGCGGCTGTTGACGAAATTATGAATATATGTTTTAAAAATGGGGACGGTGTGGGAATTTATCCGAAAGTTTATGGCAAAAATGAATGGTATAGAAGCAGGTTAAATATGGTTAATGAAAGTTTAGAATTATTAGAGTCAATGGTATCTTAAATGATGTTTAATGGTATATACGAACAGCTAATAAGCAAATTAGTCGAATCAGAATTAAAAACAGTAGATCGGAAGTAGTTCTTTGTTAAGGGCACCCCAATAGAAAAATCAGAAGCATCTAAATTTCTTAGCCAATATTTGAGTGAAATAATAAACCGTGCTTTGGGTTTGATTACAGGTGATAACAGCATTGAACAACAAATAGAAGTTTCAAATAAAATTATACTACTTTTGAAGGATGAATTGAAAAATGTAGATTTTGAAAACGATTTAATATCCGTAAATGGAACGATATTAAATGCTATTTTTTCAAAATTGGATTCAAATGTAGTGAATTGTGAAGACCATTTGAAAAAAATCATGCCATTTACACGGTTCACCCAAAGCGAATTATTTACAGGTTCAAATGTAGGCATTTCACTTGAAAGTGAATTGAAAAAAGAAATCTTTTCATCCGATAAAATTTATTTTTTAGTTTCGTTTATAAAATGGTCTGGCATAAGGATTTTTGAAAATGAGCTGAGAGAATTTACTAAAAAAGGAAATAAATTAAAAATAATAACAACTTCATATATGGGGGCAACCGATTTGAAGGCTGTTGAGTTTCTATCAGGATTACCAAATACTGAAGTGAAAATATCTTACAACCCATCTTCGCCACTATAAATGGAAACCGCTATCAATAGGTGCCATCGATTTTCAAATCTGTTCTACATCTTCTTGACCCCTATCGATTTTAAGTAATTACTCATTCCCAAGTATTCACAATCAAAAATCTTCATGATATTTTTCTGCATACTCGTCATGGATGTAAGTTTCAGTATCCGAGATTTTTCCCCCTTCATGCCCAACTTTCCAATTTCACACCTCTCCAGTGCCCGATAAACTTTATTCACACTACTCACACCCTCAATCCTATTTTCCCTGAGCTTGTTAGTTACAGTTACATCCAGCAGATAACTCAGAATACAGATTGTGTAATGTGCGCGGACATGCTCATCTGTATAAAC
>DASRMG010000176.1:0-26262 GCA_035648035.1 Desulfosporosinus sp.
TTTTCTTCACGTACCAAACGAACTATATCTGCCTTGAATTCTTTATCATACCGTTTCCCGTTGTTTGACATAATTTTCGCCCCCCACAGGTTTAGTTTACACTAACTTCCCTGTGTCCGGCGAATCGGGTATACGTCAGTATACCTCAATGGGGCAGTCATTCTTAATTTTTGGTGAGTTAAGCGGAAGTGATATTTTGAGAGTCGTAGTTGTATCTGGAGTTACAATTTTTCCTAATTTATGATGGATAACTATGTCTTTAAGTTTTGTTTTTACAGGCCAAGTTCCAATGGCGATCCTCCAAACAGACCACCCAACGGGTGTCGTGTTTGGCACAGATTTGTCGTTGCTAATACCAGCTCTAATATTAGGATCAACACTGCTCTGGAAACGACATCCATGGGGATTTGTGTTGGCATCTATTGTATTAATAAAAGCAAGTACATACGGTTTGGGCATGATTGCCATGTCAGTATTTATATATGTCGAGGTAGGTACCGTTGATTCGTTGTTTACATTGTGGCTCGTTCTAATCTTAGGCTGCCTCATTTCTTGCGGGCTCTTATTAGGAAACATGAAATCGTCCATCTAAAAAGGGAACTGTATGAGAAATGAAGAAGCTGGAGCATTGGGGTCAATGGGGACAATATCTTCTATCCCTTACTAATTTATTGCGATTATAAGTTTGACATATTCTTTTATTTAAGTTATAGTTATATAAAGCTCGTTAAAACTAGTGGATTTAGCAAACCTTCTTTATTGCCCTATGGCTTCAGGAAGTTGTGAACTTGCCATGTAGCACGGGTAAAATGTAGTGGAGGTTTTTTTATAATGTTTAATGACAAAGTTTTAAATTGCAGAGACTGTGGCCGGGATTTTGAATTTACAGCATCTGAACAAGAGTTTTATGCTGAAAAAGGGTTCACGAATGAACCTGGACGTTGCCCTGAGTGCCGTGCAGCTAAAAAAGCACAAAACCAAGGCGGCGGTGGCTATGGCCGTCAAGAACGACAAATGTTCCCAGCTGTTTGCGCTACTTGTGGAAAAGAATGTACTGTTCCTTTCCAACCTTCTGGTGAAAAACCAGTTTATTGCCGCGAATGCTTTGTTCCCCCAACACGTAACAACTGGTAAATCGTTCATTGTGGAAACTTCCTGGGCTCTATTGCCTAGGAAGTTTTTTCGTTTTTCGCGGTCACTGGCAAGAATCCACATATGACGGCATTATCTTACAGTAACGTTGTTAAATATTTCACATTTATAAAAAACATTTATTAACGAGGAGATTAATTATGGAAAACGCACTACAAAAAAAGTATGGTCTTTTGACTGCTATAGCAATGGTTGTTGGTATTGTAATTGGCAGCGGTGTATTTTTTAAAGCTGAGAAAGTTTTAACTGCTACCGGTGGCAATCTTCCACAAGGTATCTTGGCCTGGATCATTGGCGGAATAATAATGATTGTCTGTGCGTATGTTTTCGCAACGTTGGCTACTAGCTATGAGAAAGTGAATGGTATTGTTGACTACGCTGAAGCTACTCTTGGTCGTAAGTACGCTTATTTTTTTGGTTGGTTCATGGCTGCTATTTACTATCCAACTCTAACCGCTGTACTTGCCTGGGTTTCTGCCAGATATACATGTGTATTACTAGGATGGGATATAGTCGGCGCTGAAGCGATGGCTATTTCTGGTTTTCTTCTGGTTGCAAGCTATGCTTTAAACGCCCTTTCTCCAAAGCTTGCCGGTAAGTTCCAGGTCTCTACCACCATGATTAAGATTATACCTCTTGCTCTGATGGCAGTTGTGGGGACAATCGTCGGTCTAAGAAATGGTATCTTGGTTAGTAACTTCACTAGTGGGGTCATTGCTAATGTACCTACCGAGTACCCGCTCTTTACAGCGGTTGTTGCTACCTCTTTTGCTTATGAAGGATGGATTATTGCAACGAGTATTAATGCTGAACTGAAGGATGCAAAGAAAAACTTGCCTCTAGCACTTACCTTCGGAACATTGTTTGTTGCTCTGATTTACATCCTATATTATATAGGACTTGCTGGGGCTGTTAATAACAGCGTTATGATGAAAGGCGGCGAGGCGGGAGCGAAGCTTGCATTTTCCACTGTATTCTCTAACATGGGAGGTACAGTTCTGTACGTATTCGTTGTAATTTCTTGCTTGGGAACTTTAAATGGCTTAATGATGGGCTGCACCCGTGGATTCTACTCTTTGGCAGCTAGAGATATGGGCCCTCAACCCAAAGTTTATAAAAACATCGATATAAACACCAATATGCCGACTAACTCCTCTATTTTGGGGCTTCTGCTAAGCGGCACGTGGCTGCTGTACTTCTTCGGTGCAAATCTGACATCTGTCCCTTGGTTTGGACCGTTTAGTTTTGATAGTTCTGAACTTCCCATTGTGACCATCTATGCCATGTATATCCCGATTTTTATTATGATGATGGCAAAAGAGAAGTCTCTGAACTTTTTTAAACGTTTCCTCATGCCATCACTTGCTATCTGCGCCTGTGTCTTCATGGTGATTGCTGCATGCTATGCCCATGGCAAGGCAGTATTCTTCTACCTTATTATTTTTAGCGTGATTATGGCAATTGGGGTGATTATAAACTCCAACAAGAAATAATGATCCCAGCTGTTTGTGCGACTTGTGGAAGAAAACCTCCCGGGCTTAACTGCCTGGAAGGTTTTCTCGTTGTTGGGGGGCACTTTCCTATCCTTAAAAAATAATTTATAATGATATAAAGATTATACGATTTGTTAAAGGGGCGCTTTTGATGACTACAAAGATCAAAATTCTCGGTTTTACCGGAAGCCTACGAGTAAAATCATACAACCTGGCAGCTTTACGCGCAGCTACAGAGTTACTTCCTGAAGGCGCGGAGCTGGAAATCGTTGACCTATCACCGATCCCATTCTTTAATGAAGATCTGGAAGCTGAGGGTGTGCCTCAAGTTATAGTAGACTTTAAAAAGAAACTTGCACTGGCTGATGCAATCCTAATATCTACACCGGAATATAATTATTCCATACCCCCAGTATTGAAAAATGCTTTGGATTGGGCTTCACGTGGTACCGAATTGCCCTTAAGTGGTAAACCACTAGCGATTATGAGTGCATCCCCGGGCATGTTGGGGGGAGCGCGCGTGCAGTACCATCTTCGCCAAGTCTGTACTAAACTCAATCTACAAACTTTAAATAATCCTGAGGTATTCATAACCAGTGCCAATATGAAATTCGATCAAGATGGAAAATTAATTGATAATCTCACCATAAAATCTATCTCAAAACTAATGAAAGCATTAGTTGATAAGACGTTAGAGAGCTGCAACCTCCATTAGCCAAAAGGGAACAATGATATAAAAGCCAGGTTCGCAAATATTGCCACAAAATAATACATTTTAATAAATAAAGTTGATCTGTACCTATTTACCAGTTATACTTGATCTATGCTCGTTAAGAACTAGTGAATTCATACAACCCTTCTCTATTGCCTAGGGCTCCAGGAGGAAGATGTGAACTTGCCATGGTGCGCGGGTAATAATTTAGTGGAGGTTTTTTTATAATGTTTAATGACAAAGTTTTAAATTGCAGAGATTGTGGCAGAGATTTTGAATTTTCAGCATCTGAACAAGAGTTCTATGCTGAAAAAGGGTTCACGAACGAACCTGGTCGTTGCCCAGAGTGTCGTGCAGCTAAAAAAGCACAAACCAGAAACCAAGGTGGCGGTGGCTATGGCCGTCAAGAACGCGAAATGTTCCCTGCTGTATGCGCTACTTGTGGAAAAGACTGTACAGTTCCTTTCCAACCGTCTGGCGACAAACCAGTTTATTGCCGCGAATGCTTCGTACCCCCAGCACGTAACAACTATTAATTGTTAATGGTGAAGACCCTCCTAGGCTTAAGTGCTTGGGAGGGTCTTTTGTTATATTAGGACGAGAAACGATGTTCACCATGGCTGTTTTTTAATTCGTGTTAGCAAATCGGACGCCCAACTCAAACGCTTTTTGACAATCAAGGGGGAATTGTGTCGCCTTTACTTTCGCCTTGTGCTCTTCGCTAAAGACTGGACAGAAATATTTAGAATAATCATCAAATTGATAGGTATCATACGCTAGTAACGTTTCAGATGATCCCAACATCTTTGCGAGGAAAAGCTCATTAGAGTTAATTAAAGTATGGTAACCTTTAATTTTTGCTTGTTTCTCATTTAAACCCATAGTATAAATAAACCCTGTTTGAATTTTTCTGCCAAATAGACTAGAATACTCGCTATCGTACACTAAATACTGGAACAAGAGCCTTTCTAAACAGCTTGACATTAATCCAGTTTCTCGACCGAAGTAGATAGGGGACCCTAAAATAATTGCATCTGCTGTTTCTATTTTCTTTAAAACAGGTGTTAATTCATCATTTACGGCACATTTTCCATAGCTTTTGCCACCAATTCTTTTACAGCTAAAACAACTGATACAACCACGATACTGTAAATCATATAGATTGATAAGTTCTGTTTCAGCTCCAATAGAGGTCGCTCCTTCTATGGATTTATTAAGAAGAGTGGCAGTATTTCCATTTTTTCTAGGACTACCATTGATTACTAAGATTTTCATATACAAATACCTCCCTGTACTTATGTTGGGTATTATATAACGCTAGGATGAAAATGTTAAGTAAGCCGGTCTAACCGTCTGGTAAAAAGCCGGTCTATTGCCTGCAGTTATTATACCATTGATTCATTAGATTCAAATTTGAAAGGAGAATTAATGGCATGTATCAAAGAGTCATAGAAAAAGTAAAAGAAAATCATATAGACGCATATCTTATTCAAGATGATATGAATAAGAATTGGCTCTGCAATATAGATAATTATTCTCTTCCGGGAATAATATTAGTCACAACGGAAGATGTTTACCTTGTCACTCCATCTAGAAATATTGAAGCATTTAGAAAAATGTATTCAGATTATCATGTGCTGTCTGGAGACATAAATACTATATTTAATATCTGCAAAGAAAAGGGAATTTCTACAATAGGGTTTGAGTCTAATCTGATGTCTGTTGACCAATTAAAGCAAATAGAAAAAGCAAATCCAAATCTAACTATGAGAGATATGCCTGATTTCATAGAAGATTTGAGGATGATAAAGACACCGGAAGAAATTGAATTAATACAAGAGGCCGTGGCACTTTCAGATAATGCCTATTTGAAATTTTTGGACTGTCTTAAAATTGGTATGACTGAAAGAGAAGCAAAAACAAAATTCTACGACATTATTATGCAAATGGGTGCCGACCGATTAAGCTTTGACACATTATTATCCTCAGGAAAGCGTTGTTTCCTTCCCCACTCAGCATCAACGGATAAAGTCATAGAAAAGGGTGACTTAGTACTTATGGATTTCGGAATTGTTCTAAACGGGTATTGCTCAGATACTACAAGAACAGTGGTAATGGGTGAAGCAGATGGTCGACAAAAAGAAATGTATAACCTTGTTCTTGTTGCACAAGAGAATGCTCTTAAAAATATTAAGGCAGGAATTACTGCACGGCAGGGCGACGCATTTGCTCGCGATATTATTACGGAAGGTATACCCATAGGGTGTTTTGATTATGGTTTGGGGCATGGTATTGGAATGTCTGTTCATGAAAAACCTAGGATGCATCCTAATAATGAATACTTACTTTATGAGAATACTGTTATGTCTATTGAACCAGGAATTTATATTGAAGGGTGGGGAGGAATAAGAATAGAAGACCTTTTGGTGATAAAAAAAGATAACCCAGGAAGAAATTTAACAAAATGTCCTAAGGAACTTATAATTATTAAATAGTTTTTTGCTTATGAGGCCGTTCACTGTTGTGGTAAGCTATAACCAATAAGCGAGCGACAGAGGGAATGATGTTAAATGAGAGTTCTTATTCTTTATTTTAGTGGAACAGGAAATACTGACTACGTTGCAAGGTATTTACAGAGGAAATTAGAATGCCTTTCTGTTGATGCGGACTTAAGCTCGATTGAAACCATCTTACCTGAGAAGAGCGCTGAATTTGACTTGTTAATAGTTGGATTTCCGGTCTACGCAGGCAGGCCACCGGAATTTTTGCAACAATATCTTAATTTATTGCCTAATGTAAGTCGAAAAGGGCTATTTGTCTTTTGTACAAGGGCAATATTTGCAGGACAGGCAATTAACAATGTTTATGACCAGTTGGACCGTAAGGGCTATATTCCTTTAGGCTATAAAATAGCAGGGATGCCGGGATCGGATGGGCTTCCATTCATGAACAAAAATTCAAGTTTTGCTCGAAGAGCATTAAACAAAGACTATAGTGATTTAAGGGGAATTAACAAATTCGCTCAAAGAATAACTGATGTGATTGGTGCGATAAATCAAGGGCAGAGTGTTGATTCTATGAGGAAGCAGGCACCTAGAGAAATCCCGCTAATAAATAGAGCATTTCAATTACTCTGGGATGTTGGATATAGATTTGCGGAGAAGAAAATTAAGCCTAGCTTCAGGGTAGATCAGAAGTGCGTTCAGTGTGGGATTTGTGTTAAACAGTGTCCGTCGAAAAATATTTCCTTAATAAATGGTTCAATTACCTTTAATACACATTGTTATATGTGCATGAGATGCATCAATCAATGTCCGAGAGAAGCGATACAAATAGGAAAAGGTACAGTGAATAAATTTCGCTGGAAAGGGCCAATGGGAGATTTCAAGCCTTGAAATAGAGAATTGTTCGTATGCCTAAATAGATCTCTAAGGATTGGAAACCGTGGCAGCCGCTATGACCGTCAAGGACGCCAAATTTCTCAGCTGCTTATTGCTTGTAAAAATATTTATGAGTATATTAACGTTTAATAAGCGTCTGGGACGTCTAAAGGGAGTAAGGGCGGTGATGGGAATATCATGAGATACTTTAAATGGTTGAACATATTAATGTTTATTATTTCTCTTAGTTTTATTTTTATTAATTTCTATAATATAGATGTGTATGCTTAAATTAACCCAACAACTGAGAAGATCGATTTATTTATTAAAGAGTAAATGAAGGAAAACTCAATACCAGGTTTAGAAGTGGCAGTGACTCACAATGATAAGATAATCTTATCAAAAGGATATGGCGTGGTATAAAAATCCATTAATGCATTGTACTTGACATTAAATGAATGATTTATTATAGACATATCATCAATTTTGTCGAAAGTTAGGCGGCGCTCATGAGAAAAAAAGATGACGAAAAGCAAAGATGCATTAAAGTTGCAGTGGTGCAGTTGATTCTGGAGGAGGGGTTTCAGGGTACATCTATTTCAAAAATAGCAAAGGTCGCTGGCGTCTCTCCCGCCACAGTATATATATATTATGAAAATAAAGAGGCTATGCTTAGAGAGATTTACCTGGAATATTCTGAAGACACGATTCAATATTTGCTTCAATGTTTAAGTCCCAGAATGTTGGGAAAAGAAATTATTGCTGAATTGGTTCGGCGATATTATTTCTTTATTATTGAAAACAAAGAGGTCTTTCATTTTATTGAACAATTCAGTACCTGTCCTGTTCTTAAGAGCAGTTGTGGTTTGATGAAGGGACCGGCGGATTTAAATCAGTTGCTGACGGATTTAAAGAAACGTCAGATATTAAATAACTTTAACAATGATAATTTGTACGCTATTCTATTTTCCCCTGTAAAAAATATTGCAGTAAAAAGTTGTGAGTCTGAAGACATTGCCATGGAACGCTTGGACGAGTTAATTTATATTATTCAAAAAGCACTTCTGAGAAATTTTTAAAATCTAGTCTGATCTAGGGGCATTGGGTGCTTCCCTATTTAAAAGCCATTAAATGAACATTCATTTATGAAAGAGGAGACGATTTATATGATCTTTGCAATAGAAAACATTGTTTTATTACCAGGAATGACATGTCCCTTAAATATAGACCGCTTCACTGAGGATGAGCTGGCATGTATTCGAGACAAAAATCAAGAGATTGTGGCGTTGCCATTAAAGCGGCATAGGGATCGACATGAAATGAACGTGGATGATTTTTACACAACAGGCGTTGCCATCGAAGTACTTGAGGTGAACCCCAGTGAAAAAGGATACCACGTTCAAGTTAAGGTTTTAAACCGCGTAGAAGTATTGGATATCAGCATTGCAGAAAATATGATCACTGGAAAAACAGTTTCTCCGCAGGAAGTCATCGATCTCAATGAAACTGGTCAGAAAGAAATGATGACCTATATTCAAAATATATCGCATCAAATAGGATCTAAATTCAGAGAATCGGAGGGTATTGTAAAAGCAATTGATGAGATAAAGGATCTAAATGTTCTGATAGGATATATTTCGCGGTTTCTTCCATTCACAAATGAAGAAAAATATACTCTGATGGAAACAGCATCATTGAAAGAGCGCAGTTTGACGTTTATTGATTACTTCTTACATTACAAAGAAGCGATTCAGCTTCAGATTGAAATGTCCGAACGGTTCTCTGAAAAATCGAATAAAAATTATCGTGAAGCAGTATTGAGAGAACAGCTCAGTGCGATTAAGAAAGAACTGAATGAAGATGGACCAGCCTCCGGGAACAAGAAGAAAAATTATAAAACACGGATAGAAAATGCACACATGCCTGAAGAGATCGAAACAGTTTCACTAGAAGAATTAGGTAAACTGGAAAGTCAGAATCCTGCGAGCTCGGATTATAATGTGATTCAGAACTATTTAGATCTTCTGGTTGATCTACCCTGGGAAATGAAGACCGAAAAATCTGTTGATATTGGAGAAGCCCGACGCATCCTAGATGAACAACATTATGGACTGGATAAGGTAAAGGACCGTATTATACAGCATCTTGCAGTCATGCAATTGAAGAAAGATAAACATGGTTCTATCCTTTTGCTCGTCGGTCCCCCAGGTACAGGGAAAACAAGCTTGGGCAAGAGCATCGCGGGGGCATTGGGCCGAAAATATACTAGACTCAGTCTGGGAGGTATCCGCGACGAGGCTGAGATCCGTGGGCACCGTAGAACTTATGTTGGTGCAATGCCCGGGCGCATCCTTCAAAGCATCAAAAAGGCAGGTGTAATGAATCCTGTTATGGTTTTAGACGAAGTGGATAAGTTGATGACGGGTTATAACGGGGACCCAGCCAGTGCGTTACTAGAGGTGTTGGATCCTGAACAAAACAATACCTTTACAGACCATTATTTGGATTTGCCTTACGATTTGTCCAACGTGTTTTTCATTGCAACAGCAAATTCGCTTGAAAACATTCCCGGTCCCTTGTTGGACCGCATGGAAGTCATCCAGCTTTCAAGCTATACAACAAACGAAAAGTTTCACATTGGCAAAAATCATTTAATTAAGGAAGCACTGGATGAGCATGGATTAACGGAGGCAGATGTTCAAATCGGTGATGAAAGCTTAAAGAAAATCATTTCAGACTATACCATGGAGGCAGGTGTTAGGGGACTAAAAAAACAATTGGCCGCCATTGCAAGAAGTGTCGTGGAAAAGATTGTACTTGGAACTATTGCAAAACCTTATGTTGTTGAAGTGGATGCCTTGGAAGGAATTTTTGGCAGAAAAATGTCAAGGCATGACATGGCTCAGGAAGTTAATCCTCCAGGCGTTGTTACCGGATTAGCGTGGACGCCGGTGGGAGGCGAAATTCTGTTTATCGAGGCAACAGAAATGCCTGGAAACGATCAAATCATCTTAACAGGTCAGTTAGGAGATGTTATGAAGGAATCTGCAAGGATTGCTTTAAGTCTTCTGAAATCTCGTTTGCCTGTTAATGCCATTCAGTTTAAAGATAAAGACTTACATGTTCATGTACCATCCGGAGCTGTTCCCAAGGATGGGCCATCAGCAGGAATCGCGCTATTTACGGCATTTGCTTCGCTGATTACCGGTATAATGGTCGATGCCAAACTTGCAATGACTGGGGAAATCACGCTTAGAGGTGTTGTTCTTCCGATCGGAGGATTAAAAGAAAAATTGATAGCCGCGGAACGCGCTGGTATCACAAAGGTCTTGATTCCAAAAGATAACATTGTAGATCTAAAGGATGTGCCGGAAGAAGTTAAAAATAAGATTCAAATTGTATCGGTGGAAACCATCGAAGATGTGTTGAAAGAGGCGTTAAGGATCGCTTTGCCTAAAATCGAACAAGTCTTGACAGGACCTGGATTCTTCACTAAGCTAAAGGATTAACAAGATTGAACCAAGGTCTCCATACACGTAACAATTTATAGATCGTTCAATGTAGAAACCTTCCTGGGCTAAAGTGAGCCTGGGAAGGTTTCTTGTTGTCCATGGTCCGTCAGCGTGCATATCCTTGATCCGCTGGATCTGTGGTATTCGTCGTGACCACCGGACAAGTAATTTATAAATCAATCTTAAAACTATAGATTAATAATTTAACTTTAGAATAATTTAGCTGAAAATAGAAAAGATATGTGAGTACCACATTCTGAGGGGTTGTTAACCCCTAAATCCAAAGGGAGCACGTAAGGAGAATTTCAGTTGAAAAGATGGCAATATATTAATATTCACAATGCTTAGGACGTAAAAAAGGGAGCGAATAAACTTGGTTGAAAAAGAAGTGATTCTAACTTTAGAAGGTCTGAGAAAACTTGAAGAAGAGTTAGAACACTCTAAAACTTCGAAAAGGCAGGAAATTGCCAAACGTATCAAAGAGGCTATTGCCTTTGGAGATATTAGTGAAAACTCAGAGTACGATGATGCCAAAAACGAACAGGGATTTATTGAAGGAAGAATTATAACTCTTGAGAAAATGCTCAGAAATGCACGAGTGATTGATGAAGTTGAAGGAACGGAGTTCGTGGCATTAGGCGCAAAAGTGCGTTTGAAAGACATGGACTTTGGCGATGAAGAAGATTATTTCATCGTTGGATCTGCTGAGGCAGATCCATTTACCTATAAAATTTCCAATGAATCGCCCGTCGGAAAGGCGGCTCTGGGACAGACCATAGGAGCTATCATTGAGGTTGATGTCCCTGCAGGCTTACTAAGCTATCAGATAGTAAATATTATGTGAGCCAAGTACGAGTGTTTCGCCCCCAATACGTAACTACTTATAAATCGTTCATCGTAGAGATATATCCTGGGCGAAAGCGCTTCGTATCCCGAAGAGTGAGGTAGATACTAAAAAACCACGCATCATGTAACTGCGTAGCTATGGGGTAATCTTGGATAAGCATTAAGTATCTCGAAGTTTATATTATTTGTTAAAGGCAGTGAGCTTAGAAAGAGCTCACTTTTTTAACGCAATATAGCTTGATTGCAACATATTATATTGTCAAGCAATATAATATGTGATATTTCAATCAGCAATTCTGTGGAAAATGATATATATAAAATGAACACCAACCATGAGTAATATAAAACTCTTGATTGTTGTTCTTTTTTTGGTTTTTATGAAGATGCTTACCGAAGCATCGAATAAACTGCTGCTCACCTCACAACCATCATGTCTCCTAAAGGAATAATATGGTAATACTGTAATAGATATTGATACAAGGGGTGATTGATTATGTCTAATATTCTTCATTTGAAAACTAATAAACACCAACCTATACAATCCACAACAAAAAAAGAATTGGATGAGGCGTTTGACATCATCCTGGGTAAAAGGGCTATTAATGAATCGCTAGCAAATGAAAAGTCTGTTGTTAGTCTCAAGAAAAAAGAAGTTGACGCCTTCTTACCTATACTTATCGTGGCGTTATATTACTATGAGGGTATGATGCAAGAAGTTCTAATAAGCGATACTCCAAAGGAAGTAGAGTTTTGGAGTGATGGTGTAAAGTACATCAAACAAATAAGGGACATATTTATGAAATCGGAAAGGTACCTAGATTTAATTTCAATTCATCTCGATTATTATGAATTTGAGCAGTTTATCTCAGTCATAGCGTTGAGGATTTCAGTTGAATCTAATGACGGTACTGCAGATCCAGTCTTACAAGCGATATATGATAAATGGAGTCCGGTCTTTTTAAAGCGTTGGGAAGTTGTTGAAGCTTAGGGAACGTTATAGATCCTTGTTTCTCGTTAAAGAACCACTAATGAATCACCAACTATTGGAATTGGAAAAGTATGTTATCAATAAACGTGATATCATCACATATAAAGCCAACTCAAATAAGAAAGGCTAGGCATCCGTCACTTGACGGATCACCTAGCCTTAAAAAAATTAAACTCACTGAAACGTCATTCAATGATTGGTCATGCTTTTTTTCTACACCCTAAAAAATAACAGAGGATGATGCTGAATGACAGGTAAAACACATATTGCTATTGGTTTCTTAGCCGTAATGTTAGGTACAAAGATAATTGATACATCACTTATTAAAACTTTCCCAAAGTTAGCCTTAAATAATGACTTGAAGGCAATCGTTGTGATACAACTCATAGCTATAGGCGTGGCAGTATGGTTAGGTTCACTGGCGCCAGATCTAGACCAACCGGGAAGCACGTTGAGTCGCAAATTGGGTGGTCCTATGGGAACCACAAAGGTTGGGGCGTTGGTGGGAGGTTTGGGGCTTTTATATTTATCATCGCACTTGCCAGCGATATTAAGCCCTGTACCATACATCGGAGTAGGCTTTATTATTATTGGGTCCATCCTCTTGATGAAGTGTGTCATAAAACATAGGGGAATGACTCATCCTTGCTAGGTATTGCGTTGGCCGGCGCTGCCGTGAACTGGGGTTTACTTAGTTTGTCAGAAATGGGCGTTACCTTTGCACCCACTCTTTTATTACCGTTTCTGATCGCTTATGGAGCGCATCTCGTAGCCGACTCCTTTACAAACCGTGGAATTGCCCCCTTTTATGTACCTTTTGTTCCAATCACACAAAAGCGCTGGCATTGGCCATTAAGTGTCACCACGGGAGCATTCGTGGATACCGTTGTATTGCGGTTTGGGGCAATAGTCCTAATTGCTGTGAGCTTATTTGGAGAATGTCAGTTTAGTTTTCTTAGATGAAACTTTTTATAGACGTTTTGTTATAAGAGCTCCAATCCCAATTAATATAAATAACCCCCCCATATATACAATTAACATAACAGTTTCAATAGAATGAATACCCATTGCATATATAAAATCAGTAAAGCAGCCGCACTACCAAAAATGAAGCGATTGTTTTAAATAATTTACATAATGAGGTACGGATTATCAAGGGAGTTGATTAAGTTGTGCAAGACACCGAAAATTTCTGATGCTGAATGGGAAGTCATGAAAATTTTTTGGATGAAAGCTGACCCTTGCAATGCCAATGATGTTGTAGAGGCTTTGGCCGATCATACAGAGTGGAAACCGAATACTATCAAGACCCTAATTGCAAGATTGGTGAAGAAAAAAGCCCTTGGATATCAAGAGGAGGGCAGGACCTACCGGTATTACCCCTTAGTGCCCGAGAAAGAATGCATTAAAGCTGAAAGTCGGTCCTTCTTACTGAAGGTGTATGATGGGGCACTTAAACCCATGCTGGTTAACTTTCTCCAAGAAGAACAGTTGTCACCTGAAGAAATTGAGGAACTTAAGTGCATCTTGGAAGAGAGGAGTAAGTAATGTATCACTGGGGCCAGCGTTAAATTCACAGGGGTGAATGCTGGTGATATTTCAATAATGCTTGGGCAAATCACAGAAATATAAAATTTACTACTGTAGTTTCTACCTGGAAAAATATTTATTTTACCTGTAGGAACTACCGAGGCGAAAACAGTAGAAATGTTCTATAATGGTATAGTCTAACTTATTTGATGCGTATTAAGATCCAGGAGTGCTTAGGTTATGAAAGGGTAATGATTTCAGTTGAACAAGATAGAACGGTCTCTACTTACATTCGCATCTATGTTACTCGGATTTCTCTTTATTATCTTACTTAAAGCTCAGGGAATTGTGGGCATTGAGGCGGCACTAGCTGAAAAAACAGCGATGCCTAGCCTAATGGAAACGGAACAAGAAAATCAACTGCTTTCTGGTGAAAATGAAAAGCTACAACTTGAAATAACAAAATACGCTGAGGGTCAAAGCTCAACAAAATTAGCTATTGAGCAATTACGAGATGCCAAAATGAAGGCCGGCACGATTGAGGTTTCCGGACCGGGCCTACGCATCACGCTGGACGATTCGAAGCGCGAAGCTGTTGGGGAAGAAAATCCGATGCTCTTTCTAATTCATGAACAATACATTCGCGGGATATTTAACGCTCTGTGGATTGGGGGTGCAGAAGCCATTGCTATCAATGGTCAGCGCGTGACGACAAATACGGAGGTTTTCTGTTCAGGATCCTATATTAAAATTAACGGGACTCGTCAAATGCCCCCTTATGTAATTGACGCGATTGGTGATGAGAGTGATTTATCAGTGGCTCTTGATTTACAATTAACCTGGATTCTACTCGGTGATCTCCAGAAGCAGAATGGAATTACCCGTAAACCAGACGCCTTAAGTACCGTCGTGATTCCTGCAGGTAGTCTGAGAGAGTATTATTTTGCAGAACCCGTTAACGAGGGAACCTAATGCATCAGGCCTTAGCGACCTAATAGAATACTCATCATTTTCCTAATAATTTTAGCACACTTTACTAAAACTAATTTAGTAAAGTGTGCTAAAATTATTAAAATAGAAGGTTACCAATGCGTGTGGGGATCAGGACCATAGATCTACATAGTGAAATACAAGAAAGTGTGAGATAATGAGAAATAATTATTGTTGTTTTTAGCGTAGGACCATAGTGAATAATTAGCGGTCCTCGATGACACTGACGATTAACATTAGGGGGTTTTGACATAAAGAAATTTCGTGCAAACTTAGTTATCGTATTTCTGCTGATTATTATTTCCACTGCATTGTACGGCCTACAAGTTTATATCTTTAATTCCCCACGTGATACGTTTTATTACCTGTTTCAGGATCTGGCCTTTGTTCCACTTCAAGTAATCATTGTCACCCTCATTCTGGACAGGCTCCTGACCGCAAGAGAGAAACAAGAAAAACTTCTGAAGCTGAATATTGTAATCAGTGCGTTTTTTAGTGAGCTTGGCACTGTGGCAATTTCTCATATGACTAGTTCTAATCTGAATCTGTCTACGTTGCAGGGTGGCCTAAAAGTGGATTCGGGATGGAATGACGCTGAATTCAAAAGGGCCTCGAACATGGTGAAAGGCTTTAAATTCCAGGTTGAGTGCAATACAGAACAGCTCATATCCTTGATGGAGCTCCTAAAGGAAAACAAACCCTATTTGTTACGGATGTTCGACAATCCGAATCTCTTGGAACATGACGCCTTTACAGAAATGCTTTGGGCGCTGTTACATGTCTCGGAGGAACTGAAAAGCAGGGCGAGCTTAAAGGGGCTGCCTAAGAACGATCTGGCCCATCTGTCAAACGACGTCATGAGAGCATATCGCTTCCTAACCATTGAATGGGTATGTTACATGAAGTACCTACAGAAAGACTATCCGTATCTATTTTCTCTGGCCACTAGAAAAAACCCGTTTGAAAGCAAGGGCTCAGTGATTATTGAATGACCACTCGTTATTAGAGGTTAAACGGTATGATAGAAGGGCGCATGATGTTAACAAAACAATTCATAGTATTTGCATCAATTGTTGTGTCGTTGTTAATGGTCGTTATGGCTAATTTGGTGCGATTCAGAAGCGCTAAAAAGCCCGTAGTAGGAAAGAAGATCATTTTACCGCCATTTTTCATGGCCACTGGCGCGAGTATGTATATTCTACCAATGTTTAGACCAACCTTACCTGAACTGATCAGTTCCGTTGTAATGGGAATGCTTTTCTCGATCCTTTTAATAAGAACTTCTAAATTTGAAATTCGGGGCAAACAAATCTATCTTCAAAAATCAAAGATGTTTATAGCGGCTTTCATGGGCTTAGTTGCTTTAAGAATGATCGCGAAAGTTATCCTTGCTGATACCATACATATCGATCCTGTCCAAATGAGCGGCATTTTCTTCATCATGGCTTTTAGCATGATCTTACCCTGGCGTATTAGTATGTATCTTGAGTTCAGAAAACTAAAGCGATACATCGACAAACATAAACCTTAAAATAAACACCCAATGATTATAGTAGGTAGAGGAGGTTTATATGAAAAAGAGAGTAACAAAGAAACAATTCAATAGTAAGCTGTGCATTGTATGTGGCTTGGAAAACGATCTAGGTTTAAAGGCTTCTTTCTATGAAGTTGAGGGTGAAGAGCTAATTGCCGTATTTAAACCCCTTGAAGAACACCAAAGTTATCCAGGAAGATTGCATGGAGGAATAGCAGGCGCAATATTAGATGAAACCATTGGAAGGGCAATCATGATCAAGGATGAAACCATTTGGGGCGTTACGGTTGAATTATCTTTAAAATATAAAAAACCTGTTCCGTTAGACCAAGAATTGCGGGTTATTGGCAGAATTACCAGAGATTCAAGTAGATTATTTGAAGGCACTGGAGAAATACTATTAGCAAATGGTGATATAGCAGTGACTGCAATTGGTAAATACATGAAAATGTCAATAAATAATATTGCAGATTTTGATGAGGATGAACAAGAATGGAAAGTAATATTGTCTAGTAATGAACCTCAAGAAATAGAAATCTAATAACAATAACTTATTAAATTAAAAAATTATTATTGTCATGATGGAAGATAGGGGGGGAGTTATGGATACGAAGGACATTGTCGAAATGGCGACATGTTTTGTGGAGAACTCGGAGCACAATCTAATACCTAAAGAAATTGCGCTTTCGGATACGGTAGTTGGTTTGAAAATTTTTGAGACTCCAATTTTCGCATTTGGAGCTGCAGATGATCAGTATTTCAAAGTATTGAAAGAACCCTCAGTCATAGGCGAACACTTTATGCCTCCCCAAGACTGGTTACCCTTGCCTAAAACGGTTATCTCCTTTTTCCTACCCTTTACCGAGGCAGTAAAAAAGGGCAACAGAAGAGATATGTCATGGCCTTCAGAAGAATGGTTGCATGGACGGATAGAAGGTCAAGCTCTGGTTATCAAGCTTTGCCAATATTTGAGCTCTGAATTGATAAATGCAGGATATAAAAGCCTTGCACCATCTCTAGATGAAAGGTTCTGGGTCCAAATGGGGCATAATATAGGGGATCAGAATTCTGGCAATAATAGTGATATCGACGGATTATTCACAAGCAATTGGTCTGAAAGACATGTTGCCTTTATATGTGGACTTGGCACCTTCGGACTTTCTAAAGGCCTAATCACCGAGAAAGGGATTGCCGGCAGATTCGGCAGCATCATTACAGAGCTGGAATTGCCACCCAATAAAAGGATCTATGAAAGCGTTTATGGTAACTGTTCTATGTGTGGCGCATGTGTGAAGAATTGTCCAGTTAATGCGATATCCCTTGATAAGGGAAAAAACCACGAACTTTGTCATAAATTCATAAACAAAACACAGGAGAAACACAAACCAAGATATGGTTGTGGAAAATGTCAGGTAGGGGTTCCCTGTGAAAGTAGGATTCCTAAGAAGAGCTAAATTGTTAGAGGCTGAACAGGAGGTCTCATTATGAAAAATGAAAAAAAAGAGTTGTCACCAGAACAACGTGAAGAACTACTTAGATCCTTGGAAGCCCGTTTTGAGAAAAACATGAACCGACATAAAGGTTGGGAATGGGTTAGCGTACAAGCAAAGCTGGAGGCTAATACTGAAAAACTATGGTCACTCAACGAAATGGAAAGAACTGGTGGAGAACCGGATGTTGTTGGTTATGATAAAGAGACGGGTGAATACATTTTTTATGATTGTTCTGCGGAAAGTCCTAAAGGCCGCAGAAATGTTTGTTACGACCGTGAAGCGCTGGAGTCAAGGAAAGAACATAAACCAGAGAATAGCGCTCTCGATATGGCAGCAGCCATGGGCATTGAACTTTTAACGGAAGAACAATATCGGGCGTTGCAGAAACTTGAAAATTTCGATACTAAAACGTCGAGCTGGGTGAAAACACCTTCTGATATTAGAAAACTCGGCGGCGCGCTCTTTGCAGACCGCCGCTACGACCATGTCTTTGTTTATCACAACGGTGCGCCCTCTTACTATGGCGTTAGGGCGTTTCGTGGCTCGCTAAGAGTCTAAATTTTGCACAGACAGGGAAGCGCGTGTTCCTTCAATTAAGGACAGGGCATAACATAGCAGAAAACAGCCGTGATTTGATTCTTCAAGTCGTGGCTGTTTTTCTGCTCAAAACCTGTGGATAATGACATAACTAGTTCGAACTTTTGCCATATTTTTGTCACAATTTCTTACTAATATATAGCTGTAAGGTAAAACAAACCAAAACAAAAAGGAGTGTGTATCACATGAGAAATTTCAAGAAGCTCATTGTAGCAGCCACAATCGTCGGAATGTTAGGCGTAGTAGGGGTCGCAGGTGCTGCCGTTGCTACCGGTGCAACGACACCCGCGGGCATCGTTGCTGGATTAACAGGAAAGACAGTGGATGATGTCACTGCAGAACGAGCAGCAGGAACCACCTATGGAAAAATTGCCCAAGATGCTGGAAAGCTAGATGAGTTTAAAGCGGAGAATCTTGTACAGAAAAAAGTTATTCTGGATCAAAGAGTGACGGAGGGTACTTTAACTCAAGCGCAGGCGGATGAGACATTAAATGCAATCACGGAGAATCAAGCAACCTGCGACGGAACCGGTAGTGCTAAGATAGGCCAAATGAATGGCGCAGGTTTTGGACAGGGAATGGGCGCGGGTCAACATAATGGTGGCGGTATGGGTCGAGGAATGAACACTGGGAACACTTTAACCCAGTAATAACACCTCAATTGAAGCTTCAGCTGGGAGAATAAGAGGTTACCCAGCTGAAGCCTTCAGCAGAAAGATAAGAGGGAGTGAATAGGTATGAGGTATGGTCACTATTTTGAAACAAATATTATTTATTCACCATTTTTCAGCATTGGGGTTCTGCTTCTAGCCATGTCTGCTTTTTTTATCGTATTTCTGGCACCCGCGAAAACAAGACCTGAACATGAACGATCTTTAGATATTCTAAAGATGAGATATGCAAAAGATGAGATAGATGATGATAAATACTACGAAGTGAAAGCTATTTTGAAAGACGAAGATTCCGATAGTCCAGCGCTCATGGCACTGAAGGAAAGATATGCTGCTGGAAACGTAAATTCAGTCGAGTTTATAAAAATGCGTAATGAAATAAACTGCAGATTTTAAGTCAGAAATTAAATAGTATGGAGTGGCGAACATTTGAAAAATACAAAAGCGGGAGTCATCTTATCATTTCTGGGAACCGTTACTTTAATTATTGTCTTATCGCTTTTTGTGACACAGATTTTCGGAGGACATTCTGAAAAAGCCACAGTTCCAACGTCTATTTCGGTGAGCTCAGATATGACGATCTCAGAAATATCAGCCACCAATAACCTAAACCTTGAGACAGTGCAGGCGGCTCTTAAAATTAAAGACCCTGATAATATGTCTAAAACGCTCAATGAACTCCAGATCAATGAAGAAGATGCGAATGACTTGATCCTCAAGAAACTGAATTTCGAGAGTGAGGAAGCCTCTAAAAACGTCAGATTAATTGGTGTAAAATTCGTTCTTTGGGCAGTCTTCATGGTCATCGCTTTCTTGCGATTAAGGCGTCGTAAAATAACCCCTACTTTCAGAAAATACATGCTGCTTGCTTCCTTTATGATCACTGGAGCAATTTTAGGGTCTGAGCCTAATTCAATGTCAACGGTCAAGGATATGATTTCTGCTTATGCCATCAAAGGAATTATTTTTCCTCCCCGGTTAGTAGCACTTTTAGTCTTCTTGCTTGTTGTTTTATTAGCAAACAAATTCATTTGTGCCTGGGCTTGCCAGTTAGGTACCCTTCAGGACTTTATCTTCCAATTAAATAGGAATTCAAACAATAAGCAAGGGGTATTTAAGCAATATAAAGTCCCTTTCATAGTTTCCAATAGTATTAGAGCGCTCTTCCTATTAGTTTTTGTAGTCATCGCTTTTATCGGGTCCATAGATATCATTGAAGTCATTAATCCTTTCAAAATTTTTAATCCGATAGTTCTTACGGCAGTAGGCATCGGCTTTATTAGCCTGATTTTAATTAGCAGTCTATTTATATATAGACCCTGGTGCCACTTTTTCTGTCCTTTCGGGCTCATTGGTTGGATGGTTGAGAAGTTTAGCTTCTATAAGATAAAGGTGAACTATAGTACTTGTACAACCTGCGGAGAATGTTCTAAAGCTTGCCCCTCAGAAGCGATGGAAGCAATCTTAAAGCAGAACAAAGTCACTCCAGACTGCTTTTCCTGCGGTAGTTGCATCAATGCTTGTCCTACAAAATCAATAGAATTTAACAAGGGTCAACGAACACCCATCCCGGTAAGAAATTCTAAAGACAATACGGACAATATCCATAAAGGGTTATAAATTAGGATCATTAATTGATACAAGAGGAGTGGTTATATTGAAGACCAATCAGTTGACAAAGTATCTGAGATCGGGCCTATTGGCGTTATTCGTTGTCCTCGTGAGCATTGCGGCCTATCTCCATCAAACATTAGGAGGCGCAAAGGCGCCCTCAATCCACGCCTTGTGTCCCTTCGGTGGTCCTGAGAGCCTGTACCAGGTCTTCACGACGGGAAGCTTCATTGCCAAAATATTTGCAGGAACAATGACCCTGTTTATCATCACGCTCATTGTTGCCCTATTATTTAGACGTAGTTTTTGCGGCCTGATTTGTCCGTTTGGTGCCATTCAGGAATTCTTTGCCAAACTTGGCCAGAAAATCTTTAAGCGTAAGTGGGTTATGCCTGCAGGAATTGATCGGCCTTTAAGATATTTGAAATACGTTGTACTCCTGGTTACGGTCGTTTATGCGTGGAAGACTGCGGGCTTATGGATGGCTCCGTATGATCCCTGGTCAGCTTATGCCCATCTACCAGAAGGCTTGGAAAGTGTTTGGGCAGAGTCAGCCGTTGGTTTAATCATCCTGGTGGTGACGATTGTCGGTTCACTAATTTATGATCGCTTCTTTTGCAAATATCTATGTCCGGTGGGGGCGCTTTACGGAATCGTCGGTAAAATAAGCCCCTTTAAAGTGGTCAGGAACGAAGATGTGTGTATTGACTGCGGTATCTGCAATAAGAGTTGCCCGATGAATATTGATGTCCAGCACAGTTTGAAGGTTACCACGGCAGAGTGTATGAATTGTCAGATCTGTGTCACAAGCTGCCCCAAGGAAGGGGCTCTCGAGCACCAGATGGGCCATAAAAAGATGAAACCTTTGACCATAATTGTTCTAGTCATGGTGGTGTTCTTTGGTTCAATATTTGCGGCTCAGGCCATGGGGCTCTATCAACTCACACCAGCAGAACTGAAAGTGGGAGAGTCGATTAATTATGACGAAGTCAAAGGGTATATGAGTATCAAGGAAGCAGCAGCGGCCACTAATACAGACCTAAAGGTCTTCTATGAAAAATTCAAGATTCCTGAGAACGTTCCAGAAACAACCAAGATGAAAGAAATATCCGAAGTGGCTGAGGGGTATGATTTAGATCAAGCGAAGGAAGCTCTTGCAGAGACAACGGGGGAAGCGAAACCCGTGTCGAGTGAACCTCAGAACACGGTCAATTTAGACGGTATAAAAGGGTCCATGACGATCACCGATGCGGCCAAGACTGTCGAGCTGGATATTAAAGAGTTCTATAAACTTTTTAAGCTTCCTGACAATGTACCTCCCAACACCTATATGAAGGATATCGGGAATGTCGTCTCAGGCTATGACTATCATGAAATGATAACTTCTCTGAAGTAAAGGATCCGATCGTGCAGGATTATCGATATAGGCCGCCCATTGCGTTGAATGGGCGGCCTATTAATTTTTGTGCTAAAATACAAGGAGAACTACGGTTCAAAGACAAATCCAGAACCCTAAAATTTGTTGAATGGGAAGGGATGCACAGGTAAGATGTTGAATATCATATACTATACGCTGCTATAATCAAGGGGGGAAGGACATTGTCGTTTGTCTTACTTTTGACTATTTTCATAATCAGTTATTTACTAGCTTTCTTGTTGGGTCGGAGATTTAGATATTTGATACCGAAAGGAAAAGAATTTGAGATCGCGTCAGCTTGCAGCATGGGAATTTTGATTATTTTTATGACAAAAAACTTTTGGTTTCCTTCAAACAGAAACGAATTATTTTACGCAATTGGTTTTGGATTAGCGGCTGGAATTAGTTCTCAATCTTATACCGACAAAGTTTTTCCATTAACAAGCATCGATAAAAATACAGAAATTGATATAAACGAACAGGATTAAGTATCATGGCGCAATACTTTATGGAAGCCTGAGATTATAAGGGCGGAGGTGTTATTTTGGGACGTTTTACATCAAGTCAATCTAAAGAAACGATTGACTTAATGAAGCTTACGATGGTTATTTTATGTTTATCTATTTCCCTTGTTATACTGTCACTACTGTCTAACCATAGTGGGTTGCTTAACCTATTGTCATTAGGCAACATTATTGCAATGGTTATCGTGGGTTACCTAATAATCGTAAATATAATAAAAAATACTTTGAAATCTTAAAAGAGCACCTGAGGTGTTCTTTTAAGATTTTTGCCTACAATACTTCTGTAGTGAGTCTAGCCCACCATTATGGACAAGTATGATAAACTAAATGCTGGTACCATCATTCATACAAGAACGTGTCCAAAGAATGGCACATTCAAAAGGCGGAGGCTATTGTTAAATTGGAAGGAATGAACTGGGTAATTAAACATAGCGATAAATTATATATGCGATGAAGAGGAACATGTATATACCATATATTAGTGTAAAAATATTAAAGTATTTATTTAATTCTTTCTGCTCTTTTTATAGGCATCTCGACTAAGTATTTTTCTTATGTCAGGAAAAAGAGGCAACATTAAGGGGATAGCGATAAAATTCACAAATAATAGTAATTGATCATATCTAATAAGTCCTGTAGGGTTAGCAAATAACTTGAAATCTAAGAGTATGCTGAGCGTCGTCAATAGACTTATGCCTAGTGAAAGTGATAGAAGAATGTTACCGAGTTTCTTATTTTTTTTGAGGGAAAAGCTTAATCCCTTTAATTCAAAATAATATACGATTAAGGTTATAAGGCTTAATGCCTCTATACCAAAAAAAAGTGCATGGACACTAATCACACTATCCCCAGAAGCCAACATATAAAAGGCATATCCGAGCAACGATATAATGGTTATAATAACAGAAGTTCTCATGGCTCTATTCATGGCATATTGATGTAATTCATCGTCATTTACCAATAGCATCATAAAAAAGCAAGATACTATAAGAGTAACATATATAGCATGTGCAGATAATAATATATTGCCTAAACTATTCATTCTTTCTCCTCCTCTACGCTCTCGAAAATCTCCTCAATGCTTTTACTGAAATAATTGGCGATAGAGAAAGTCAGTTTAAGAGAAGGATTAAACGTTCCTCTTTCTATTTCTAAAATAGTACTTCGATTGATTCCTAAATCGATGGCTAAATCTTCTTGCGTTAAATTTCTTTCAGCTCGAAGAACCTTTATCTTTGTATTAAATAGCTTTTTTCTTTTTACCATAACACACCTGCCTATGAATGTAATATACTGCATATGTTGCATATAGTCAACATAAAGTTGACTATAACTAATATATTATTGAATATAGTTAGCAATTGAAGAAGATATAAGTGGTTTTTTGAGACAGATACCCGGGTCATAACTATAACCCGGGTGTCTGTCTCAATGGAAAAAAGGAAATAAATACATAGGAGGAAAACATGGCCTGGAGCAAAATGAAGCAAATTCTGGAGAGTTTTCTTTGCCCTGCATTATATGGAAGGGTAGAATACTGTGCAACTAGCTACCGTTATTTACCTGATAAATCAGGTCATTGTTATATTACGGTCAATAAAAAGAACGTGCTCAATATGAATGAAGCAACGACATTAATCCGATGGTATCAAACGGAGCAGGAAATAAAGGATGATCCGGACGTTCAAATTCCCATCAATAATGAAGAAATTGAAGCAGTCAGAAAAGATACCAAAGGCAGAGTCCCTGAGAATAGGCTAGTTGTAATTGCAAGAAATAGAAAAATATCAGACTATGCAAAGGAGCTGTTGTTAGCACAATCAGTATTAAGTAAATCGAATTTCGTTGTTGTAACAAATAAGTTCTTATCTATTTCTATAAAAGAAAGTATAGAGAGCAATGATATATTGTTGAATATATTGGCTTTGGTGGACAGAAGGGTAGGGAAAAAGCGACTTTTAAGCATGACTGAGAATATGAAGTTGAAGCACCCGATTGTGCAGTATTTTTATGAGCTAAGGCTTAGTACCTTGTGATATTAGGGCTTTCGCTAGCCTTCTTATAAAGAATAGCTTTATATGTTTACATCAAAATAGAAGGCACTATGCTACGGTGCCTTCTATTCTCAGGGGTACAATGATGGCACCCTACACAGACATTAATTATTAGGAATCCTTTCACAATAAGCGATGACTCTTTGAGCTGGGATCAGTACTGAAATTGTGTTGTTTTTTGAATGATATCCCATAAATACCACCTATATATTAACATTTAAACTATAATGTGACATGGTCTATTAACGGTGAATTCCATTTCAAATGATTCACTCCAATCAAAATGAGAGTTGCGGTGAAAAGTTTTCTAAAGAAAATGTATGTGTTCAATCCATAAAGACCCATAGGGTATCATGTATTTATTGATACCTATGGGTCTTCTATTTTGGTTAAAGATATTAAAGTGTGAGAGTAAATTAACATAGGATGGGCGAAATTACGACTACATGTTATTCTTAAATGCGTTTAGGAATGGAGTCGTATCCACTAAAGATGGGAATTACGTTACACATACAAATTTTAAAAAAGGAAATGCTAAACTGAATTAAAAATAAATGGAGGTCTTTATTTGTGAGCGGAGATGTAAAGCAAATACCTTTAATTTCTTCGGAAATAGCAGGGTTGTGGAATGCATATATGAGTGAAACCTTAATTGTTCAGGTGCTTAGTTATTTTTCAAACAGAGTAGAAAACGAAGAGATTCGTGCCCTCCTAATGCAAACCTTGGAATTATCGAAGCAACATGTCATACAAATTACGAATATATTTAATCAGGCAGGCTTGCCTATGCCCGATGGATTTACAGAAAACGATGTTAATATTAATGCGCCCCGTTTATTTTCGGATTCTTTTTACTTGGCATATTTATCCTATATATCTAGAGTTGCGATGCACAATTATACGCTAATTTTAAATCAAATAGCCCGCGCTGATATTAGAGATTATTTTACAAAACGAATCGATGATTCCACAGGCCTATATAATAAGTCCGCAGATTTGAGATTATCTATGGGAATCTTTATTCGAGCTCCTTTTGTAGAAGTGCCAAAGAAAGTTCAATATATGGAAAGTAAAAATATTATAGCGGGTTTAGTTGGAGAAAAACCCTCAATGCTCTTAACTGAGGTCACTCATTTGTTTGGAATTATTTTTTCAAATATAGTGGGCAAAGCAATGGCAACTGGATTTGGTCAGGTCTCTACGAACAAGGAAGTATCGAAGTATTTCTTTGAAGGAACAGAATTAGCGGCCAAAAAGATTATGGAATTAACGGTGGTTCTTTCACATGACGATATTCCAATCCCCTCGTCGTCAGACTCCTTCGTAACTGACTCAACAATCGCACCCTTTTCAGAGAAATTGATGTTAACTCATATGTTAGTCTCAGCCTCTTCAGGAATATCTAGTGTTGGTATGGCTATAGCTGAAAGTTTACGAATTGATTTAGATACTATGTATTTTAAGTATATTGCCCAGGATATGAAGTTTGCGAAGGATGGTTCAAAGATAATGACGGATAGACAGTGGCTCGAACAGCCTCCCACAGTGCTAAAACATAAAGATTTAGTAGGAGATAAACACTAAACTGTTAATAAATATATAATGGACGTTATATTTAGACCAGCTAATTAAAGTCAATAGTTTGTTTGCATAATTGCCTAATTTTGGTTTCAGAAAAAAGGTTATAACAAATAAGCCATTGAAAAATCCGAACAATGACTAAATCAACTGATTATCGGAGCCTCAAGCCGCTGCAGG
>DASRMG010000177.1:0-2158 GCA_035648035.1 Desulfosporosinus sp.
CCTATAGCTATTGCTCCTGCCTTTCCCAAAACACTCGGTCCATAATCCGGAGTACGCGCAGGAGTCATAATACTCTCTTTCAACCCTTCGTATTGCCCCCTGCGCACTTCCGCCAAATTGCGACGCTCGGGCCTAGTAGCCGCCTTCTCATATAGATAGACAGGGATAGCTAGTTCCCGTCCAACACGTTCCCCTAAGACATTTGCAAGATCAACACATTCTTCCATTGTCATACCCCTTATTGGAACGAACGGAACGACATCCGTCGCGCCCATTCGAGGGTGTTCACCTTGGTGCTGGTCTAGGTCAATCGTTTCAGACGCTTTTACAATCAATTTCCACACTGCTTCTAGAACCCTTTCCGGCTCACCAATCAGGCTAATAACTGTCCGGTTATGATCCGCATTACTAGAATAATCCAATAAAGTTACACCCGCTACCTGTCTCACCTCATCCAGGATTTCTTCTACAACGTCTAATCTCCGGCCCTCGCTAATATTAGGAATACATTCCACGATCTTTACCACTTATAATTCCCCCTTGTAAGATAGATAAAGTATTGATGATTCAAAGGCAACCTGAAGGTTTATACATACATTCTATAAATCATAATACAGCAAGTGTCTCCGGAGGCCAGCCGCCTTATGAAACTTGTTCTAATAAAGTCAATTTTCTATTCGCTTCTCTATTAGATACGAAGCACCTAAAAAAGGAAGAACAAAAGCTAATAGATTAAAAATCATTTCGCTCAAAGATCTTTCTATGCCAAACAAAGCAAACTCAACAATAGGAAATCTTCCAATTTGTATCGCTGCAACTATAGCAAGGGCAAAACAAGCGATAAACATACCGATACCAATTGGCACTGCAATACGATTTTTGTGGGATATAGACTTTGAAAAAGCTATGCAAAACATAATAAGCATATAGAGTGATGCAAGGAAAAAAAGAAAGCTCAGAGTTGCAAAAAGGCTTTTCGCTGGGGTGGCCATTAAAGTCTTTACAATATCAATTATTGAATCTAAGATTTTTTTGTTGAAATCGGAATTCACTAGAATATAGGCTAATACAGAAAGCGCAGCAATCATTTGGAAGACCACTGTAGTGACAACAGCAACGATCAACTTAGCCAGTATCTTCTTCCATGAAATAATAGGTATCATTAGTTCAAGTACTGCTTGTTTGCCTGACAAATCTTTCTCAAAACGATTTATAGTTTCGATGAATGGAAAGAAAAATACACCTACAGCA
Source organism: Desulfosporosinus sp. (assembly GCA_035648035.1). Taxonomy (GTDB): domain Bacteria; phylum Bacillota; class Desulfitobacteriia; order Desulfitobacteriales; family Desulfitobacteriaceae; genus Desulfosporosinus. The sequence goes on from DASRMG010000177.1 coordinate 1,252, forward strand.
AAAACAAAATATAGTATAGTAATTACGCCAAACGTGAAACTTCCATTTTGTCCATTATTGCCTATCTCAGTTATCATTCTCGTCGCATCGGTTCCTAAAAAAACACTAGTAATAATTAACAATATCACCTGTAAAACAATAAAGCCACCCAGAATATATCTAGCCATTTTCCATTTCTTATAAAGCTCATAGCCTAGTAATTTAACTAACATGCAAAAACCTCCCGGTATATCTCATCCAGAGTCATTTTCTTCTCAGTTCGTAAGTCTTCAGCATTTCCGTAAAGTTCGACTTGACCTTCTTTCAGGAAGTAAACTTCGTCCAAAATACTTTCCACTTCGTTAATAAGATGGCTTGTTATCAGCATTGAACTCTCAATCCTGAAGGCCTTTAATATCGCCACCAAAATCTGCTCCCTGGCAACTGGATCAACCCCATTTAATGGCTCGTCAAGAATAATGAGTTTGGCATCTCTAGCCAGAGTTAAGGACAAAGCGAGTTTTTCCTTCATACCCTTTGAAAGACTATTAACTTTCATGTCGCTTGTTAATTTCATGAAGTCTAGGAGTTCATCAAAGCGTTCGATATTAAAGTCAAGGTAAAATCTTATATACACTGCTTTAGCCTCTTGAATTGTCATCCAGCTATATAAAAAATCACTATCTGGCAGGTAGGCTACGAGCTCCTTAGTTTTATAGCTAATCTCATTTTTACATATTTTAACTTTCCCTGTAGTTGGCCTTATCAACCCTGCAAGAATCTTTAAGAAGGTTGTTTTTCCACTACCGTTCGGACCTAATAGTCCAACGATCTTACCTTGTTCAATGACTAAATCAACCCCAGACAGGACCTGCTTTTTGAAATATTTTTTACCCACCGATTCAACTTCTAATAGTTTCATTCTCAT
>DASRMG010000178.1:0-38239 GCA_035648035.1 Desulfosporosinus sp.
TACGCCTGTTTTCGGTCTGATTATAACAAATCCACCGAAGAAACGATAGACGGAAATTATTTCTTACCAAGATTTCCATACTAATGCTTGCTTGGGTGGAAATAAACTTTACAAAGTGGAAGTTACCTTTTCAATTCACCACTTTTTCTTCGTATGCCCCAATTGCCCGTAGCTTCTCGTATCTTTTATCCCTCAGTGCTTCCGGAGTCTCCTCTCTCAAGCGCACCAAATACTTCGCAATAACTTGAGATAACTCTTCTGCCGTTTGATGTAAATTGTTATGAGCACCCCCTTGAGGTTCTCTTACAATCTCATCCGCTACCCCAAGTCTCAGTAAATCCTGAGCTGTAAACTTTAATGCGGCGGCTGCTTCTTTCGCCTTGGTTGTGTCCTTCCAAAGAATAGAGGCACAACTTTCTGGAGCTATGACCGAGTAAAAGGAATTTTCAAGCATCAAGATCACATTGCCCACTCCAAAGGCGAGTGCACCGCCACTGCCGCCCTCACCGATGACCGTACAAATCACGGGTACGTGATATCCCGCCATAGCTTGGAGGCATCTGGCAATGGCGTCGCCCTGTCCTCGTTCCTCAGCTGCTAAGTCACAGGCAGCTCCAGGAGTATCAATAAAGGTTAAAATAGGGCGACCAAACTTTTCTGCCTGATCCATCAAGCGCACGGCTTTACGATACCCTTCCGGATGTGGCATGCCAAAATTACGCTTAATATTCTCTTTCGTGCCTTTTCCCTTAACCTGAGCGATCACTGTCACCACAGTTCCATGAAAAAGCGCAATTCCACCCGCTACCGAGCGATCATCCGCAAAAAGCCTATCCCCTTTTAATTCAATAAAGTCTTCAAACAATAGCGGAACATAATCATAAAAATTAGGCCGCTCTGGATGTCTTGCAATCTGAACTTTCTGCCAGGGCTCAAGCCTTCCATAAATCTCCGTCCTCAGATACACCACTTTCTTTTCGAGGGTGGCAATTTCTTGGGAAAGGTCAATACCTTTCTCAGCGGAGAACTTCTGAAGGTCTGAAATCTTCTGGATCAGTCCCATAATAGGTTTCTCAAAATCAAACTGATGCGCCATACTTAGCCCCTTCCTGATGGTAAAGCAACAAGCGTGCCAAAGCTGAACGCATCTGGGCACGTCCCACGATGAGATCAATCAAGCCGTGCTCTTGGTTAAACTCCGCCGTTTGCGCACCTTTGGGAAGTTCTTGCTTCATCGTCTGCTTGATCACCCGCGGTCCTGTAAATCCAATGAGCGCATTGGGTTCAGCAATTTGAATGTCCCCGAGAGACGCATAACTAGCGGTAACTCCTCCGAACGTGGGATCAGTAAGTACGGAAATATAAAGCAAATGATGTTCCGCCAACCTTCCCAGAGCAGCGCTGGTCTTCGCCATCTGGTAGAGGGACAGAATTCCTTCCTGCATCCGAGCGCCTCCAGAGGTTGAAAATATGACCATGGGTAAGCGCAATTCAATCGCTAGCTCAATGGCCCGAACAATCTTTTCTCCCACGACAGAGCCCATGCTACCCATCATAAAATCAGCTTCATTGAAGGCAAGTACGACGGGAACTCCCTCAATCTTGGCTCGTCCCGTGAGCACGCCTTCCAGCATGCCTGATTTTTCCTGTGCCACTAGAAGCTTGTCGTTATAACCTGGAAACTCGATAGGGTCCTGGGTCAGCATCTCAGAGTCCCATTCTTCAAAACTGTTTTCATCCACCAAAATCCCAAGGCGGGCCCTAGCGGAAATTCGAAAATGATACTCACACGCTGTACAAACCCGTGCGTTTTCATCGAGATTTTTGGTGAAGAGTACTTCCCCACACTTTGGACATTTAACCCAAAGGCCGTCAGGAAGTTCTTTCTTTCTTATAGTAACCGGTTCTACGCCCTCTGAGGGGCTATGCTTCTGAATTGGAGAAGCTTGAATGGTTACGTACTTAGTTTTTCTGAATATATCTTTAAACATAGTTAGCTCCCTAATGCGCCTGTAATGATTCCATGCGCTTCTTCGGCTTCCGATTCTGGAACAAGAATTTCTACTGAAGCATGGGCACCCAAATGCGCTGAACCAATTGGACGAAGTTGAACCAGCATCCCTTCTTCTGTGAGGATTGCTTTATACTTTTCTGCGATCAACTTGTTGGGTGCAATATAAATGACGGTCCACATTCTTAAAAGCCCCCTTATTAAATCATTTTATGATACCATAGCCTTTATCATTCTGCAACAACGGGCCTCTAACCCTCACCGTTTGACTTTATGCGCAAGTTAGCATATTTAGTCATTAAGGCCTTCTCGACATGAGGTGGTACAAAATCCGAAACTCCAGCCTGTAAGCTTGCAGCCCACTTGATCGCGCTCGAGCTAATAAAGGAGAATTGGCTCTGAGTCATCAGGAAAATTGTTTCAATATCTGGAGCAAGCTTCTTGTTCATTAAGGCAAGTTGAAATTCATACTCAAAATCGGATAAAGCGCGTAGTCCTCTAAGAATGGCTATTGCTTCACATTGCCGTGCAAATTCAACCGTCAACCCTTCAAAAACACGGACGTTGACATTCGGCATGTCCTTCGTTGCTTCCATGAGTAGCTCCATTCTCTCTCCGAGCGTAAACAATGAGGTCTTATTACTATCTGCCGCAATGGCAATAGTCACCGTGTCAAATAGCTCCTTGCCGCGAAATAATATATCAAGATGTCCATTGGTTACCGGGTCAAATGTCCCGGGGTAAATCGCAGTACGCACAGTTTATCTCCTTCTTTTCCAGGATATTTTAAGGAATTCCCTTTAAAGGTCCAAATTCCTGCTATGGATCACAGGGTTATGCGAAATTCTTTGCTGGCTTCCAAACGACATTACTCTGACCCATGACTTCGCGAAGTGCGGCTACCAGATCATATTCGTCATTTACCCAGAACTCCCGTTTGCCTTCTATTACTTTCCGAGTATTTTCAAAGTAGAAATAAACTGGTTGCCGCCCAGGAAATCGTTGTAGGATCTTGATCGTTGATTCCATGAGTTCACTTTTTTCCGTAGTAAATCGTAAAAATAAGCGTTTGCCAACCGGTACTTCTTGAGCGGGGATCTTTGATAGCTCTTTTGTTTTCGCAGGCTTTAAGTCCTCAAGCGCTGTAATTTTCTCTGCGAATATTTTTTTCTCTTCGTCCCTAATGATGTACTTCCCTACAACCACGATGACCTGGTCATTGCTTAAAGCGCTAGTTTGAGCATAAACCCTGGGGAAAACTAAGACTTCTATCCCTCCCGTTAGGTCTTCTAGAACAAGACTAGCCATCATCTCACCTTTTTTAGTCACATGTTGGCGGAACCCAGTGACTAATCCGCCAAGAGCTACTTTCTTCTCCTCCTCGCCTTCCAGGCAAGTTAGGATATCTGAAGACATGTAGTTCTGTAATTGAGGAAGAACAGAGGAAAGGGGATGCCCACTTAAGTAGATGCCGAGGTATTCCTTTTCCATATCTAGAATCTCTCGTTCAGGGAAATCAGGAATCTGAGGTAATTTAATGCCTTCATCCAGATCGTCATCCAAATCGAACAGAGAAAATTGGCCTGATAGCCGATCTTTTTGCCGGCGACCCGTCGTATCTAAGACCTGCTCCAGCACAGCCATAGCCTGTGACCGTGAACAAAATGACCTAAGAGCACCCGCACGGGCTAAACTTTCTAAAACACGCCGATTCATGACCTTTTGATCGACCAGCATACAGAAATCATAGAGAGATTTGAAGGTGCTTTCTTTTCTCGCCTCTAAAATCTTCTCCACCACGTTGGCCCCTACGTTGCGAATGGCTCCTAACCCAAAGCGGATGGCTTGCTCTTCTATAGAAAATCCGACTTGACTATATTGCACATCCGGTGGGAGCACTTGAATCCCGTTGAGCTTAGCATCTTGAATATAGAAGGATATTTTATCTGACGAGCCCATCACGGTACTTAAGAGTGCTGCCATGAACTCTAAAGGATAGTTTGCTTTTAAATAGGCCGTTTGATACGAAATAACGGCATAGGCCGTTGCATGGCCTTTATTAAAGCCATATTCCGCAAACTTAGCCATTAAATCGAAAATGACTTCAGCATCCTGGAGCGTCACGCCAATTCTAAGTGCACCTGGGATAATCCAGTTCCCGACTTCATCTTGCAACCCATGAATAAAGTTCTGACGTTCCTCTTCCATGATTTCTTTTTTCTTTTTCCCCATTGCTCGGCGAAGTAAATCCGCTCGTCCCAGTGAATAGCCACCAATATCCCTGGCAATCTGCATAACTTGTTCCTGGTAAACAATAATCCCATATGTGGACTTGAGAATAGGCTCCATCTTGGGATGTAGATATGTGATCTCTCCACCGTGTTTCCGGCGGATAAACTCAGGGATTTGTTCCATCGGGCCGGGCCGATACAAGGCCAACACTGCGATAATATCCTCAAAGCAAGTCGGCTTAAGCTCCTTCAGAATCGCACGCATACCGCCGCTTTCCAGTTGAAATATCCCAGTACTGTTTCCTGAAGCTAAGAGCGTATACGTCTGAGGATCATCGAGCGTCAGCGTTTGCAAATCCAGTTTCAAACCACGCGTCTCTTCAATCCGCCACACAGCCTCTTGTAAAATAGTTAAGTTGCGTAAACCCAAAAAGTCCATTTTTAGTAACCCAATTTCTTCGACCACTTTCATGGGGAATTGGGTCATTACAAAATCGTCTGATGTCCTCTGAAGTGGAATATAATTGATGAGAGGTTCCTTAGAGATGACGATCCCCGCTGCATGCGTTGAAGCGTGCCTCGTCATGCCTTCGAGAGACCGAGCTAAGGTGTAGAGTCTTTTAATTTCTTCATCCTCTTCCACCATACGGGCTAAATCAGGGTTGACACTGAGTGCTTTCTCCAAGGTCATCCCTAAATCGGAAGGAATCGCTTTCGCTATTTTATCGACCCGCGCTAACGGCATCGCCAATACTCTTCCACCGTCTCTAATTGCCGCTTTAGCACCCATGGTTCCAAAGGTGATAATTTGACAAACCTTATCCGTACCATATTTTTCGGTCACATAACGGATCACACGTTCTCTGCCATCGGGGTCAAAGTCTATATCAATATCCGGCATTGAAATTCGTTCCGGATTCAAGAAGCGTTCAAACAAAAGATCAAATCGGAGCGGTTCAACTGATGTAATTCCTAATAAATAAGCCACCATACTAGCTGCTGCAGATCCTCTCCCGGGCCCGACAGCCACGCCGTTGTCCTTGGCAAAACGGCAGAAATCCGCAACAATCAGAAAATAGCCGGAAAAGCCTGTCTGGAAGATAATGCCCAGTTCATAATCCAAGCGAACGCGTTCCGTCTCCTTCATTTGTGGATAGAAACGTGGAAAAGCCTTACGACATTCCGCTTCAAGATAGCCATCTAACGTCGTACCCTCTGGAACTTCAAACACCGGTAATAAGTTACCACCAAATTTAAACTCTACTTGACAGCGTTCTGCGATTCGCGCAGTATTTTCCAATAACTCGGGGTGCTCCCCAAAAAGCATCGCCATTTCATGACCAGATTTGAGGTAGAACTCTTGACTGGAAAAACGCATACGTGAGGTATCCGCGATAGTTTTACCCGTTTGAATACAGAGCAAAGCGTCTTGAACGAAAGCGTCCTCTTGCTGAACATAATGCACATCATTGGTGGCCACCATCGGAATCCCAGTGCGTTCATGAACCTTCCACATTTCAGAAATAACTTTACGTTGTTCCTCTAAACCATGATCTTGAATTTCGAGAAAGTAATTTCCCTTCCCAAATATTTCTTCATAATCTAGGGCACTCTTAATCCCACTTTCCAATTGATCCTTTAGAAGACAACTCGCTACCTCCCCAGCCAAACACGCACTCAGTGCGATCAGTCCCTTGGAATGCTTGCGCAGAATTTCTTTATCGACTCGGGGTTTATAATAAAACCCTTCAATATGAGCCATAGATACGAGCTTAATAAGGTTGTGGTACCCTTCCTCATTCTCAGCTAAGAGGACTAAATGATGATTGGCATCATCTTTTCCTGGCGTCCGATCTATCCGGTTATGGGGAGCTACATAGACTTCGCAGCCAATAATCGGTTTAATGCCCTCTTTCAGGCAAGCCTTATAGAAGTCTATGACCCCATACATGACGCCATGATCCGTAATAGCTAAAGCGGTCATTTTTAATTCAACAGCACGCTTGACTAAATTTTTTATCTTTGCAGCTCCATCGAGGAGGCTAAATTCCGTATGGTTGTGGAGGGAAACAAAGCCATATTGCTTATCTTCTACCTCATCTGTAGTCACTAGGCTTTACCCTCCTTCCCTTCAACCCCATAAGCAGTTATAAGCAATCTTATTATTAGGTAAATTTATCACAACAGATATTTTCTCTTAATGTATTTTATCTTGAATTTGTCGAATTGTCTAACCACCTGCAGATCTATAAACATAACAAAGGCAAGGGTGGTTTACCCTTGCCTTTGTTATGTTTATACGATACTGTAGTTAGTTCTAAGTGCTCTCTGTAATATTTTTCAAAAAAGACCATAAAATGCCCAAACAAACCATTGTAAAAAAACAAAAACCAATGATCGTGGGTATGTTATTAGATAAAGTCTTTTGCATTGTAACGACCGTTAGAGAAATAATGTTGACATTCGTTATTATAGCAAAAACCAGCATCATAGGTGCAAGGAGATATCCTAACACTTTCTTTTTCATCACCATGACGGAAGAAACAAAAATTAGTGGTATATAGAAAGAAAAGTCTAACGCCTGAACGGGATTGATCAATAAATTATCCTTTGTAATGCTCTCTGGTACCGTGTTGGTTAAAACTGCTGGTAGTGAGTCAGAAAGCCACAATAGACTGAACATGATACCAATTATGAATAAAAATATCCCTATAATCTTAGTGTTCGCTTCTTCTGAGAACCAATGACTAAAATCTTCATTCACATTCTTGATAAAAAAATTAAGGACTGAAAAAATTGATAACGCTAAAATCAAACAATACACATGAAATAAAAAATTAAAATGCAACGCAAAACTATAGATAACATATGAATAAACGTTGGTGATCATAGTACCAATCCAAATTATTTTTGCAATTCTATTACCTTTTACAGCATTCAAAGCAGAGGCTATAAGAATAGGCGATACAAAAATTATATTAGAAATATCCTGTCCAATAACTTGTGATAACCAACCCACAGTTTCCCTTGAATATAATTTTTGATACCAGATCCCTATGGTGCTACATGTCACCATGAGTAAAACTATAGGAATTGTGAAATAAAGGACATATTTGTCATAATTTGATTTAGAATGGTTGTCAATCACATGATTCAACTCTTTCCCTTTTTTTATTTATTTCATTAATGTTCAACTGAATCTTCTGCATGACCCTTCTTGCAACACCCTATCAAAACGATTAGACTCTCTTTGTAGTAATGCGTCCATCCTGTTGGCAACTATAAAAACCGCTCCAAATAAATATTGCTGATCACTCATCATTTCAAGTTTTCTGCTACTTACCTCCCTCTTCTACATAATAAAGGTAATACACTACCTATATTAGTAATGTATTACCTTTATGCACATTTGTCAATGTCTCTTTATCTCAGAAAGTCCTCAATCCACTGTGATCAGATCACAGGATTGGGGACTTTCTAAGCATTCATTATTTAAGAGGCACTTTAGACTGCCCTTTCACTCACCAGCTTTTTATCCCCGATCCTAGCCGTCATAAGACCTTTGGCGACAACAACATTATTAACGGTGACGTCCACTTCAATATTGCAATGTTTTTTAGCAACAAGCAGTAGTTTTGCCGTGACCTTTATTTCCGTTCCTACCGCGATGGGTTGAAATTGATAGAGCGTAAAATTCTCAGTGATCGCATCGAGCCGATACTTCTTGCGCAACCCGATATAACCAGCCATATTCATGACGGTCACGAGAACCCCACAGCTTGCTGAACCAAAGTCATTCACCATGGAATTAGTAATTTCGCCTTCAATCGTGAGATGCTCAGCATCATCAACGTATTTGAAGCCACTCAAGACTAGGTTGTCGACGGTCTCACCGAACTGAGGCTGTTTTTGAACTTGCTGGTATGCCTCTATGACGTCTTGTAAGCTCACAATACCAATTAGTTTTCCTTGATCTGCTACAACCGCAACTTCCCAGCCTTCCCACACCATGATCCTGGAAATATGGGTGACTGGATCGTCTCTTCCTACGATAAACGAGTTAGCATTCATAACCTCTTTGATGGTTGTTTCAGTATCCGCCCCTGCAACATCCACAGCCGTCACGATGCCTATAAGGGTCAAGTCTTCCTCAACGACGGGGAAACGACTGTGACCAGTACACTGCGAAAGTTCACGCCAATCTCCAACTGTCATATTGGCCTTTAAACAACTCACATCTTTAACCATAATATCTTCGACTAGTATGAGTTCTTTCTGAATCAACCGATCATAAAGCGCACGATTAATCATCGAAGTGACCGCAAAAGTATCGTATGGCGATTGAATGATGACTAATTTATTGTGCCGTGCTAATGCCACGACCTCTTCGTCTGGCTCCAATCCTCCAGTGACCAACAGCGAGGCATTGTGTTCCATGGCTAAAATCTGAGCATCGCGCCGATTGCCTACAATACACAATGTTTCTTCTTCCAAGTATCGTCCCATAGAATCTACTTCCATCGCTGCAATAATGAACTTTTTAGGAGAGCGATCGAGCTGCTCAAAGCCACAAATAACGATCCCTTCGGCGATCTGTGAAACTTCACGCAACGTTAGATCTTCAATTTGTCGTTCTTTAACCCCTTCAATTCGAATCGTTCCCACCTTGGGAATAGAACGAACGAAACCTTTGGCCTCTGCCTCTTTAATAGCCCGATAAGCTGTCCCTTCACTGACGTCCAACTCTTTGGCAATAAAACGCACAGAAACCTTACTTCCAATTGCAAGATCCTCAATAAAAGTTAAAATCTGTTGATGCTTTGTCAACTAAAACGCTCCCCACACACATAGTACTTTACGCGTTCTATTATAGCATAAGAATTCTTAATCAACCAAGTTGATCGCTTGGGCTCACTTTTTTCCGTCTCCTCTGGGTCATGATGCCTCCGATTCTCCCTGCCTCTTTAGCGGTTAATGAATGCCAGCCATTGCTATCGATTTGACTAAGCAATCCCAATTCAGCAGCGATCTCCATTTTTAACGGTTCTAACGGGTCTATTCGTTTTACCCTTGGTTTTGGCTGTTTCATACTAAATTCTCCCCCTACTCATAATATTATAATCTTCCTCATAATGCGGACAGGTTGCTCCCATCCGCTCTCCGAGAATGTTCTTTAATCTGCAATGGCCTTCAATAGAATAAAGACAACGTGTTGAACATGGCGTTCTTGTCATAACCTCATCTCCTTATAGTTAAAGTTTGACCTTTAATGCATAAAAATATCCCAACTTGATGAAATCAAGTTGGGATATTTCATGAATCATTCTACAAAAGCTCAAACATTTCACCTGGTTTCAAGGCCCTGACTTGGCTCTCCGGAACCCTGCGTTGCATGAGTCTCTCGAATTCTCTCACGTCCTGAACAATGAGTGGGAACGTATTATAGTGCATCGGAATCACTAATTTAGGCCTTAGTAATTGAGAAGCATGAACGGCCTCCTCGATGCCCATGACAAAGTTATCTCCGATTGGGAGCATAGCGACCGTGAGGAGATGTCTAAGACCAATCAGTTCCATATCACCGAATAACCCGGTGTCTCCAGCATGATAAAGCCATTTTTCTTCAATCTGAATGAGAAAGCCACAGGGTGGACCGACATAAATCATGTTTCCACCTTCTGGATTTTCAACCCCAGATCCATGCAAAGCCTGAGTAAGTTTAACCATGCCGAAGGGGAACTGGTATTTTCCTCCGATATGCATAGCGTGTGTCTTAGCTCCCTGACTTTCACAATACGTCGCTAACTCAAAAACAGCAATGATGGGGGCTCCTGTCTGCTTAGACAATTGTATCGCATCACCCAAATGATCACTGTGTCCGTGAGTGACCAGTATTGCATCAAGTTGTGTAAAGTCCTCTACTTTAGCTTTGGCGCTTGGGTTTCCTGTCAAAAAGGGATCAATAAGTAGTCTTCCTGCCTTCCCTACGATTTCAAAGCAGGAATGGCCATGAAAATAGATATGCATTCTTCACCTCATATTTCCTTTATCCTCGCATCACGTAGCTTTGAAGTACCTCCCATAAGCCCGGATAACTAAGATTCATTTCCCATAGTGCAACGCCACGAATACCCTTCTTCACCGCAAGGTCGAGCTTGTCTCTTAGGCTACGGGGATCTTCAAAATACACAATATGGCGAACCCCCATGGTCTCGTAGCGGAAGTACGTGCTATGTTGCTTGGCATCCCATAGCAGCGGGGCCCCATAACGTTGTGCCAACTCAATGGCCCGTTGATAGCCGATGACACGGCCTTTACCTTCACCATTCTCTGGCCAATCGTACCCATACATTGGAATGCCCATATATATTTTCCGAGCTGGAATATTAGTCAATGCATAGTTCAAGACTTGAGTCACCCAAGGAATTGAGGCGACGGAACCTGGTTCGCTAACGGCCCAATGCTCTTCGTAGGTCATAATAATTATCTCATCAACAGCTTGCCCAATAACCTTATAATCAAACGCTCCCTTCCACACATCCAACGGATCCGTGGAAGTCTTAGCAGGAACGTCCATCGAGACGAGAAAATTAGCCCGTTTAAACCTCGCCGACCAATCTTTAATTAGCTTACTAAACAGAAGTCTGTCTGCAGGCGCCGCTTTCTCCAAATCAAGATTAACCCCATCAAATTGATACTCGACCAAGACTGTTTTAATGTTTTGCCAAACGAGGTTGGCAAACTCTTGATCACGCACCAAATGCTCCATTAGGGAAGTAGAAAACGTACCTTTTTCGCTTAAGTTGCTCACCACCAAGATCACTTTGATACCCATAGCATGAGCATCCTTAATCAGCTGCCGACTAGGCTTAGCAACGAGTGCCCCGTTATTCTGAATAGGAATCTCAAAAACCGCTAATTGGTTGATGCTATTCCCGTTGCGTTTAAGAGATGGATAACCCTTTGCTTCTTCTGTTAGGCCATTATAAAAGGCAAACACTTGTAATGTCATACATCTACCCCCTTTCCTACCATCATATGCATGGGCAGAAAAAAGAAGTGTAAGACTACCGTTGATGTGCAAAGAAACATTTGGAAGAAAATTTAATTAGTGGAAGATCTTTTCTTTGATTGGCGTCGGTTAAAGACCGCCAACACGGCTGTTCTACGCATCAGAATAATAATCAGCAAGGTAAAGACTACCACGAGAATACACAAGGCCCAAATCCATTGTCCCTTGGCGCCAAGCACAGCAGCTACGCCAAAGAAAGCACTGATCCCGTACATTGAAAGCACGGCTGCCCGTTGTGACAACCCAGCATCCAGTAAACGATGGTGTAAATGACCTCTGTCAGCGGTTGCCACTGACTGACCTCGCAGCTTTCGTCGAATAATGGCAAAGGTTAGGTCTGTCACGGGCATACCTAAAACAAGGAGCGGAAAAACCAATCCCAGAATAGTCGCCGTTTTAAGCAGACCCATGATGGAGATTCCTCCAATAATGTAGCCTAGGAACATACTACCTGAATCTCCCATGAAAACGCGCGCCGGGGGGAAATTGAAAAACAAAAAGCCGAGGAGCGCACCCGCCAAGGCCAGTGTAAGATTAGCAGCAGGAAATTGACCAATCCGATTCGCAGACCAGAACAATAGAAGGGCTACGATGAAACAAATCCCAGCAGCTAGTCCATCGAGTCCATCTGAAACGTTGACAGTGTTCATTAATCCGACCACCCAAAAAAGCATCAACAGAACGCCAATAGCACCCAGACCCAGGCGATGGAAATCAATCGATTGCGCCATAAAAGGTAGAGAGATGGAGTTCATTGAGAAGTCAAAACCGATAAGCACTGCCGCAGCGGTGATTTGCCAGACAAGCTTGACTAAGGGACGCATGCCACGGATATCATCCCATATGCCAACCAATAAAATTATCGTGCTTCCGAGAAACAATCCCCAAATTTGCAGCTTAGACAAGTCATCCATTACATATGATGCATCCCACATTTGCATGATCAGGGCGGCGCCCCAAAATGCAGCATAGATCGCCAGACCTCCAAGACAAGGAATCTGTCTATGGTGAATATGTCGGCCCCCTGGATAAGAAATTGCTCCCCACCGACTCGCCAATTTCATTGAAACTGGCGTAGCCATCGCTGCAATCGCAAGTGCCACGAAAAAGGTTAACGCATAGGTCATCATTGACCCCCTTTCATACAAGTTCCGGAAAACCCCACTGACGCAGTGCTTCGTAAACAACGACTGCGACAGAATTTGATAAATTCAAGGAGCGGGCTTCGGAACGCATCGGCAACCTAAAGGTCGTGTCCGGGTAACGCGCTAAAATTTGGGGATCCAATCCTTTTGTTTCCTTCCCAAAAAGCAGGTATCCACCTGGCTCATAGGTTATGTCAGTATGCGCCCGTCCACCTTTTGTGGTGGCCAAGTAACGGGGTCCTACCATATTTTTTTCCTCAAAATCTTGATAATTCTCATAAACGACTATATTAAGTAAATGCCAGTAGTCTAAACCGGCACGTTTTAATTGCTTATCATCAATACTGAACCCTAATGGTTTTACTAAATGAAGTGTGGCCCCAGTTGCAGCGCAAAGACGAGCTACGTTCCCCGTATTGGGAGGAATCTCCGGCTCAACTAGGACAATATTGAGGCGCTTGTTCAAGACTTATTTTCCCCTTTCTATGATCAACGACTATCAAAGCTATTATAACCTTATATTCTGGCAAACCCAACTTAATTATATCGTATTTTGTCGTTTTAATACACAAAAGTGTGCTTTGACAGTACATTCCTATTGCCAAAATCAGATATTTTGTATACTTTTATTAAAACAGTAGATGTTACGTCTTGTTTTTGGTAAAGTTAATAGTATACAAAGGAGGAGTTAACATGGGGCAAAATCTGACGCAGAAAATACTTACATCCCACTTAGTATCCGGTGACTTGCAAAAAGGAACAGAAATCGCCCTAAGGATTGATCAAACATTAACCCAGGACGCCACTGGAACTATGGCTTATTTGCAATTTGAAGCGATGAACCTCTCCAGAGTCCGAACAGAGTGTTCGGTCAGTTATATAGATCACAATACCCTTCAATCAGGGTTTGAGAATGCCGATGACCACGCTTTTTTGCAAAGCACCGCCGCACGCTTTGGGGCATATTTTTCCAGGCCCGGCAACGGAATTTGTCACCAGGTCCATCTTGAGCGCTTCGCTAAACCTGGTAAAACCCTACTTGGATCAGATAGCCATACGCCCACTGCTGGTGGAATGGGAATGCTGGCCATGGGTGCCGGAGGATTAGATGTTGCAGTGGCGATGGGTGGAGGAGCATTTTATCTACCCAATCCCAAGGTCCTTTGTGTCTGGCTGACAGGGCAACTTTCGGACTGGGTTTCAGCCAAAGACATCATTTTAGAAATTCTTCGAGTGCTGTCAGTCAAAGGGGGCGTTGGGAAGATCGTCGAATATGCTGGACCGGGTGTGAAAACCCTAACGGTACCACAACGCGCAACCATCACAAATATGGGTGCGGAACTCGGAGCATCTTCTTCCATATTTCCCAGTGACGAGCAAACCCTGATGTTTCTAGAAGCGCAAGGAAGAGCGACAGATTTTGTTGCACTCACTGCCGATGAGGACGCCACCTATGATGAAGACCTTAAAATCGATCTTTCCCAGCTTGTTCCGTTGGTGGCTCAACCCCATAGCCCAGACAATGTGGTTCCTGTCACTGATCGAGAGACTCTACCTGTGCAACAAGTTGCTATCGGTAGCTGTACAAATTCCTCATATCAGGACCTCATGAGCGTTCGTCAAATCCTAAAAGGAAAACACGTTCATCCAAACGTAAGTCTAGTTATTTCTCCCGGTTCCCGTCAAGTTTTAAGCATGCTCGCCAATAATGGTGCTTTGACTGATCTCCTAGACAGTGGGGCACGACTGCTTGAATCGTCCTGTGGTCCTTGTATCGGGATGGGCCAATCACCCGTCTCCAAAGGAGTCACTGTACGAACATTTAACCGTAATTTCGAAGGTCGGAGTGGAACTCAAGACGCCTCAATCTATCTAGCCAGCCCTGAAATTGCAGCCGCCAGCGCCTTGACTGGCTATATAACCGATCCTCGCACCTTGGGACTGCCTCCCGTTGTGGAATTTCCAGAACTATTCCGCATCGATGACAGCATGATCTTACCTCCTGGTGCTTCGGATACCCCCATTCAACGCGGTCCCAACATCCAACCGCTGCCCTTAGCGCCCCCCCTAGATGACGTGCTCAACTTACCCATCATCTTAAAGATCGGTAATAATGTCACAACGGACGATATTATGCCAGCCGGATCTAAGATCCTCCCCCTCCGTTCAAACATTCCAGCCATCTCAGAGTACGTCTTTCACAAAGTCGATGCTCAGTTTGCAACTAAGGCCAAGGGCCTCAAGCAAAGTATCATTGTTGCAGGCCACAATTATGGTCAAGGCTCAAGTCGCGAACACGCTGCGCTGGCTCCTATGTACTTGGGACTGCGTGTTGTCTTGGCCCAGAGTTTTGCTCGCATCCACCGTGCCAATCTGATTAACTTCGGTATACTTCCACTGACCTTTGTTAACGAGCAAGACCTTACTCGAATGCATTCCGGTAATAGTTTGAGCCTCTTAAACCTACATCAGGCTATTCAAACTGAAGCCCCTTTTGCCATTACCCTTGATAATGACTCAGACCCAGTTTGGGTTCAGCACGATCTCACCGAACGGCAGGCTAAAATTCTTCTTGCCGGCGGACTTCTCAATGCAACCAAAGCATTAATTTAAAAAGAGGTGTTTTAGATGATGACTGAAGAAGATCATAAACTACTTAAACTGATCGGACAAGATTGTCGCCTTACCCCCTTAGAGCTATCCGTTCAAACCGGCTTAACACCCCAATACATCGGACAGCGTATCACCGCTTGGGAAAAAGAAAAAGTCATAGTTTGTTATCAACCCATGATTAACTGGGCTAGAACGGGCGAAGAAAAGGTTTCCGCAATGATTGAAGTTCGAGTCTTGCCCCAGCGAGGCTATGGCTTTGATAAAATTGCCAAACGCTTACAAAAATTCCCTGAGATCACAGCACTCTATCTGATGTCTGGCGGATACGATCTATCTCTGCTCATTGAAGGTAAAACAATGCAAGATGTGGCTCTCTTTGTGGCTGAAAAATTAGCGCCACTTGAGCACGTCCAGAGCACAGCAACCCACTTTGTGATGCGCTGTTATAAGCAAGACGGCGTGGAGCTTATGGGAGAGGA
Source organism: Desulfosporosinus sp. (assembly GCA_035648035.1). GTDB lineage: Bacteria > Bacillota > Desulfitobacteriia > Desulfitobacteriales > Desulfitobacteriaceae > Desulfosporosinus. The sequence continues at coordinate 15,552 of DASRMG010000178.1, forward strand.
AGAGACGATTCAACGCCTCGTGGTTTCGCCATGAATCGCTACCTGGCCGCCCATGTCTCAGGTCTCCCGCCCTCTGGGATTCGTAAGTTTTTCGATCTTGTATCAACTATGAAGGATGTCGTATCTTTAGGGGTAGGTGAACCCGATTTCATCACCCCTTGGGCGGTGCGTGAAAGTGGCATCTTTTCTTTAGAACAAGGCCAGACCATGTATACCAGTAATGCAGGTCTCTTGGAGTTGCGTGAAGAACTCTCTCATTATTTATTTAGCTCTTTGGGACTTTCCTACGATCCAGAAAAAGAAATCCTCATAACTGCTGGCGCCAGCGAGGCCGTTGACCTCGTGATGCGCGCCGTGCTGGAACCAGGTGATGTTGTTTTAGTTCCAGACCCCTCCTATGTATCCTACGCACCTTGCGCAATACTGGCCGGGGCAAGTGTCCGTTACGTACCAACCCATGCCAGCGAAGACTTTCGTCTACGCGTGGAAGACTTAGACCAAGTGTATACACCAAAAGTCAAACTCTTAGTGTTGTCCTATCCAAATAATCCAACCGGAGCAATCATGCGTCGTGAGGACCTTTTACCTATCGCTGATTTTGTGGCTAAGCATGATCTTCTCGTGCTTGCTGATGATATTTATTCTGATCTCACCTATGACGGAAAACATGTCTCTTTTGCTAGCTTACCAGGCATGCACGACCGCACCCTCTTTGTCAGTGGCTTCTCGAAAGCCTACGCCATGACTGGTTGGAGAATAGGCTACGTTGCTGGACATGCTGATCTGATCAGTGGACTGACAAAAATTCACCAATACACGCTGCTCTGTGCCCCCATCATGGGACAGATAGCCGCTTTAGAAGCGTTACGTTCTGCCACTGAAGCTAAAAGAGACATGGTCACTGCTTATGATCGGCGGCGTCGCCTCATGGTCCGTGGCTTCCGTGAAATGGGTCTCGACTGTTTCGAACCCTTGGGTGCCTTTTATGTCTTTCCTGATATTACAAAAACTCATTTGTCTTCTGAGGCCTTTGCCGAAGAATTATTAAAGGAAGAAAAGGTGGCGGTCGTTCCTGGTACGGCTTTTGGCCCTTCCGGAGAAGGCTATATTCGCTGTTCTTATGCGTATTCGATCGAGCAACTTCAGGAAGCACTCAAACGGATTACGAAGTTTGTGGAACGTAGGTTAAACAAAGAAAGCAACACATAATATTGCAATAAAGCTAAAGAGGCTAGATGTGAATTTCACATTTAGCCTCTTTAGTGTTGTCATCTTAATTCTAGCCATGTTTTCATCAGATACGAGGCACCTAAGACATGACAGAACAAACATATTATATTCAAATTGAACCATTGGGAATTATTCCAGTTATGGTACTCCAAAATCCAGAATCAGGCACTATTCATAGTGTTAGCTCAGGTAAGGAGCGATGATTAGCGGAACCAGTTGATCCTTTTCCCGTTCTGCCAACCATAATCTCCACCGTCCGTCTTGAAGATTGCGTAGAGCTAAAAAGGCATTACGCTGAAGAACTCCCTTTCCACGCCATCCTGCGGCGGTCGTTTTATAACGTTGTTGAAACTCTCCTTTCGTTAAATTGAGCGTTTCAAGTAAGTCAACACCACGTCGCAGAGGCGCTGTGGCTGAATTGACTCGTAGTTGTGGTGGTTGTTGTGGTTGTTGTCGTAGTTGTTCCTTTTTCAGCCGTTTTTGATTGTGTAGACAAGCTTCCTGGCAGGTGTCACAGCCAAATATTCGCGACCCAATTCGCTCGCACTCTTGTGACGAGAGCACGTCTTTACTCTGGGTAAGATAAGAAACGCAATGTCTGGACGCAAACACGTCTTTCCCTAGGATTTGAGCTGGACATGCTTGAACACACTTTTGACAAGTTCCACATTGGTTAGGTATGTGAGGAGGATCTGGTTCTAGCGCTCGATCCAAAAGCAGCAACCCTAAGGTGACAAAGGAACCGTAGCCGGGAATAATGAGGTGTTGGTTTCGTCCAATCCAGCCAATTCCTGCCCGAAGTGCAAAGGCTCGCTCTACGAGAAGTCCAGTATCCACCTGCTGCCGTGAGGTCCCCGGCCACTCATTGCTGTCCATGATTTCCACCAAATGATCAATCTTCTCATTCATAAAGTGATGATAATCTTCCCCCACGGCAGACCGAGCCATAATTCCCTCGCCTTCCTGAGGAGGGGAAGAATAGGGGAACGGATAGGCCAAGGCCACGACTGTCTCACAACATGGCCAACCTACTTTGGGATCAATCCTTAATTTAATGTCCTTGCTTTCAAAAGGGGTTGCTAGTCCTTGATCGATTCGTGCCTGCATCTGTGAAGATAGACCCTCGATTGGTTGCGCTGTGGTAATCCCGATAGAGACAAAACCCAACGCCTTGCCCCATTTCTTTATGTTCGTCTTCCATCGTATTTGTTCAGCAGCGTTCATGGGTTTCCTTCTCCTAACCGCTTTTAAAAATAACCCCCTCACGAGAAATCGCGAGAGGGTTATAGCTTTAATCTGGATGTGAGTTACTTACTTGCCCTAAAGAAGGCGTAGGTCATCGGATCGCCATCCTGCAGGATCTCACCGTTCGTAACGTCTGCCAGAAATAATGTATGGGTCCCCGCATCCATTTGGCTAAGGACGGTTGCTTCCATGGTGACTAGCACATCATCCAGTAACAAAACTCCAGATTCTCCACGATGGACGGCTGTCAAGCCCTTAAACTTATCAACATCACGACCCGATTTATAACCAAACCGTCGTGCGTAATCCTGACCTGTTTGATTGAGCACTGAGACACCAAATTTACCACTCTTTTGAATGAGTTCATGGGTAAAATTTTGCTTATTAATTCCAATCGCTAACCTCGCCGGATCAGAGGTGATTTGGAAGCAGGTATTTGCACATTGTCCATTATCCTTACCCTCAGCCTGTGATGTAATAATATAAAGACCGTAAGAAATCCGGTAAAGTGCCTCGCGGAGTGCTTTTCCTTTGTGGGGTTGCATGCCTACCGGTTTAGTCACCAACTTTTCAGCAGTGCTGGTGTTCGTCTCACTATTAGTCTCATTCTCCTGAGTAATAAGTTCAAAGAAGCTAGCATTTGCGCCACAAATTGGACAGATATCTGGTGGATTTTCGCCATTATGAATATACCCACATACTGTACAGCGCCATTGTTTTTCCATTGAAGTAACAACCCCTTTCGTTGGGAAAAATTATAGCTTTCCAGTTCCTTCAAGTCAAGGTTTATTTCCTGCCGATTCAGATAACTTCAACTGAGTGGTTGTGAGCAAACTTGGTTTCTTGTAGAATTGGTATTCCCGTTCAAGAAATTGAGACTCTGTCATCCGATACCTTGGGTCCATCATAACCTGGTAGCGTACCTGCTCCTTGAACCGACCGTACTGTTCCCCTGCAAGTCCTTTGCCGCGGGCAAATTCCCCGAAATGAGCCCAATCGAGCCGACTCGCTCTCTCTACCAAGTAAGCACAAGCCTTTCTGATTTCTCCCTGAATCTCATCGAAGCGCTCTATGGTTTCTGCAGCATCCTGCTTACCTCCCAGGAAATCCGCTCGCCACAAATCTAATATACTGTCAACTCTTTGTTGGTCGTAGGTTTTCCCATTCCAGCCAATCTCCCAAGCAAAGCGGCGAGTCTTCTTGCGAAATTTGGTCTTATCAATTTCCCCTTTAAATTGGCCCCCAAAGGTAAGCGTCCCCAACATATGATGCCCTACTAAATATTCAACCTCTCGTTCACCAAGACTTCCTCCAGGAAGAACCATGCTCCAGCGGAAGCGAAGCAAAATGTCTCGCACCAATCTGCCACTTTCCTTCTCGTGCTGGAGAAAGTGACGCTTACCATTTGGAACCATTTCAAAGTGTTTACTTTGCGTGGCTCTTGCAGGTTTGATACGTTTCACAAGGATCGTATCAGGATAGTTATCTAACCTTCCCCCGTGGACATCTGCCTCCGTGTTAATCCATCGCTCTAAATTTTTTCCTTGCAACTTAAATCCAGCCACTTCATACCCGTAATCTGTCAGACGAATGGTTCCCCAAACGTGGCATTCTTTACTAGCGGTTTCCCATTTTCCGATGTCATGAAATAAAGCTGCCAAACGCAGGATTATGTGAGGGTCCGTATTTTTGACGACGTTCCTAGTATGTTCCCAAGCATCTTTAGTATGATAGCGATTTTGGACCAGTCCCTTTAGCCTAGCCAGCTCGGGGATACAGACACGAAAGAACCCTAAGTCATCGAGGAGTCCTAAGGCCTTGTCTATTTCCTTTAATATAAGTATATTCCCGAACTCCACCGTTAATCGTTCCACCGTAACCTCTTGGAGATGGGGTACCAGCTCTACGGCAGCTAACCAAGTCTCTTGCTCAATGGCCAAGTCGTAACGCACTGCTAATCTGATTAGGCGCAAGATCCTGATAGGGTCTTCTTTGAACCGGTTCAGTGCACTCCCACAGGCTTTCAGTCGTCTTTCCTGCAGATCTTGCAAACCACCTAGCGGATCATTGATATCACCTGTTCCAACCTCTTGATAAATAGCATTTAGTGTGAAGTCCCTACGCAGTGCATCCGCCTCAACATCTCCTGAGAAAGTTGCAATGTCCAAGTGATCCGTCCCGTGGAATAAACTGACCGTCTGCTTATGCGCCCCGATTAGATGGGGCTTATAACCCCAATCGAATAATTTTTTCTCTATCTCCAGCAGGGGCAGTGCTATGACCGCATCGATATCCTTAGAAGCAATCCCCAGTTGCGCATCGCGAACAGCGCCTCCAACTATATAAACCTGACTGAGGTCACTGAGCCTTTGTAAGATTCCTTTCTGAAATTCTCCCCTAATCATACAATCACTCCCAACACTCATTTAACAGAGCACGGAAATTTTAGGTCCCATCGTAATATGCCAAGCACTTTCCGGGCCAGCTTCTCCATCCAAATCAGAGTGAATCGGCCGATCAGTAAGTACGGTTAATTCTGAGGTATGGAATTCCATAATTTTTTCGGCTTTCACTTTTTCTCCCGTCAAAATGCTTAAGAGGAGACGAAGCGTTTCTGGCCAGCCAGCTGCTGGCACAACTAAAATGTCCAGTTTACCATCAGTTAGAGAAGCCCTAGGCACTAGGTTCCTCAGTCCCCCAACGGAGAGACCGTTAACCGCCATAAACAAAACTACCTCTTCCGTATAGCGATTTCCGTTTTGCTCAAACTCCACGCGAAAGGGTTTAAAGGAGGGAAGTGTTTCTATGCCTTTGAGAAAATAAGCTAATTGCCCAAGCGTATTTTTGACGTGAGTGTCAACTTTTTGAGAAACATCGGTTAAAAGTCCTGCACTCGCCACATTGACAAAATATCGGTCATTTAACTTGCCGGTATCCATTTTAAACATGTTTCCTTTGCCAATAATTTGGCACGCTTCAGGAATGCTTTTCGGCAAATGTAATGCGTAGGCTAAGTCATTCGCTGTTCCAACTGGCAATATACCTAGAACCGGACGTTTTTTTGCTGGAATCCGTAGTAAGCCGTTCACTGCCTGATGAATACTGCCATCTCCTCCAGCGATAACAAAACGATCCACATCCATGCTTTCGGAGGCAATCTGTTCAATATCTTCGGGAGATGAGGCCCGATGTATACATACTTCATGACCACTTTCTTGAAAAATGCGGATCGCAGAATCCAGTTGTGCTGTTAATTTACGCCGACCAGCGTTGGGATTGTAGACCAAGCGTAATCGTTTATCATTCATGCCATTCCTTAGACGGCAATTTATTAACCATAAGTACCTCCATACCAATAAATCTATAAGTTCCAACGTTAATAGCCTTTACTCATTTCAATATGATTCATCATTTCAGAAAAATCAGGATAAGCAGCTAGGTTCTTCGTGAAGATTTCAAACGTTCTTTCCAGATAATGTGGTGAACGGCCTGCAATATGCGGGGTCAATAATACGTTACTCATCTCCCAGAAGGGACTACTATTGGGTAAGGGTTCCTCAACAAACACATCTAAGGCTGCAGCACGGATCTTCCCGGAGTTTAACGCCTCCACGAGAGCTGACTCGTCGATCACTGCCCCACGTGCAACGTTGACGAAATAGCTTCCCCTTTTCATCTGCTTAATTAAGTTTCTATTAAACATTCCAAACGTCTCCGACGTCAGTGGAACAATCACAACAACAATATCGCTCTTCTCCAAAAAAGAGGTTAAATCGCTGACCATCCCTATTCTATCGAACGCTAGATGATCTTTAACGCTATGAGTTATACCCCAAACGGTCATCCCAAACGCACGACATTTTTTGGCCACAGCCTCACCGATACTTCCTGCCCCAATAATACAGACAGTTTTGCCACATAGTTCATCGATACGCACCTCTGGATCCCAGACTTTCCTTTCCTGATTACGAAAGGTGATTTGTCCTTGACGCAGTATGGTTAAGATACTCCACAGAATATGTTCGGACATCTGAATATGGTGAGCACCGCGAGCGTTCGTTAACGCAATCCCACGTCCAGCCATTGCTTGAAGCGGTAAGTGATCAATTCCAGCACTCATAACTTGAATCCAGCGTAATTTTGGAAAATGGAACAGTGTTTCTTCCGTAATATCTTGTCCGAAACTTACAAGAGCCTCGACGTCCTGATCCACCTGGGAAAAGTCTTTGACACCCACGATTTCCGCGCCACTTTTAATGGAACGAACCTTTTCCCGTTGCTCCTTCCGTACTGGTAAACTGCATAGAATTTTCATTTCTTACGCCTCCCTATCTAAAGGTATAACAACAGATTTTGTTCACCACCAACAAGGTTTAAGATTTCAAATTTTCCGGGTTCAATACTTCGAGTTCTGGCAAGACAAACAGCCCATCTTTTCGAACCAATACCTCATCGAAATAAATCTCGCCACCGCCATAATCTGGTCTTTGAATACAAACTAGATCCCAGTGAATCGCAGATTTATTTCCGTTGTTACAATCATCATAACAGGAGCCTGGGGTAAAATGGAAACTTCCATCAATTTTTTCATCAAAAAGCGTGTCTTTCATCGGAGTATGAATATAAGGATTCATGCCTAGTGCAAATTCTCCGACGTAGCGTGCTCCCTCGTCCGTATTGAAAATGGTTTCAATACGTTCCGTATCGTTCGCTATTGCGTTGATAATCTTTCCGTTAGTAAATTCTAAAACAATGTTTTCATACGTAAAGCCCTGAAAAAGTGAAGGGGTATTATAACTGATCCGTCCATTAATCGAGTCTTTGACTGGGGCAGTAAAGACCTCTCCATCTGGGATATTGATGTGACCATCGCACTTGATCGCAGGCAGCCCTTTAATAGAAAAGACCAAATCTGTGCCCGGTCCTATAATCCGGACTTTATCAGTTTTCTCCATCAGCGCTTTCAGTGGATCCATGGCTTTCGACATCTTAGAATAATCCAAGTTACACACATCAAAGTAGAAATCCTCAAATCCTTCAATGCTCATATTTCCTAACTGTGCCATAGAAGCGTTCGGGTATCTTAATACGCACCAACGGGTATGCGGTACTCGTTGCTCGGAATGAACCTTTTTTTGGTAGTGGGAGGAATAATTTTTCATCCCTTCAGCAGGTACATCTGACCATTCATTGGCGTTTTCTCCGGCTCGAATTCCTATATAGGCTTGCATTTCTTTCATGCGGGCAAGATCCCAACGAGTCATTGCTTCTGCTTGCTCAACCGTGAATTCTTTTAATAGTTCACGCATTAAGGTATGATTAACCGTAGACAAAAATGGTAATCCTCCTGCTTTATAGGCAGACTTGACAAGAGCCTGGGCGAGGGGAATATCTTGTCCCATCACTTCAATCAGGATTTTCTCACCGGGTTGAAGGGCAAGCGAGTAATTAATCAAGGAATCGGCGAGTTTTTCAATACGATAATCTTTCAAGTTGTGGCCTCCTTATTATTTTCAGTCTATTGAAGACATTGATTCCATGTAAGTTAGATTCTTTATACTTTATAATTTACCTTTTTATGATCATTAGTATGTAAAGCTTGGCCGATTAATGGGTATTATTACAAGGAGGAAACATGAACGCACAACATAATTTATGGGAATACCGCTTGCAAGCAGAGGATTCCGGTCAGAAATATCTATCGATCCTACTTCACAAATTTCATTTCTCCCTCAGATTATTACAACGTTTAAAGCAAGGAGAACAAGTTTGGATTAATGGGAAATTCACCTACTTAACCGCGCGGGGCAAAGAAGGAGAATTGTTATCTATTCAGCTTTTCCCTGCTGAGGAAACGAATATTCCTGGGGAGAATCTGCCCCTCGATATTCTCTATGAAGACGACTACCTTTTAGTTGTCAATAAACCTGTGGATCAAGTGGTTCACCCCACACATCGTTATCTCAGCAACACCCTAGGAAATGCTGTCATCGGCTATTGGGAACGCAAGGGGGAACATCGCATCTATCGTCCCATCCACCGAATTGATCGTAACACCTCCGGCGTCGTCATTATCGCCAAAAACCAATTCGCACATCAACAACTCGCTTGGCAACTGGAGCGCGGACATATTCAGAAAAAATACTTTGGTTTCGTGGAAGGCGTGGTTCTCGAAGATAAGGGTACCATCAACGACCCCATCGGGTTTGCACCTGATAGTTTCATTAAACGCCAAGTACAATTGGATGGGCAGCCAGCCCGAACGCATTACAGGGTTCTTCACCGCTATCCCAAGGCTACTTTTCTGGAGTTTATCTTAGAAACTGGACGTACCCATCAAATTAGAGCCCACTGTGAAGGCATCAACCACTCCTTGCTCGGAGATGATCTTTACAATGGTGATACCACATTACTCGCGCGTCAGGCCTTGCACTCCTCAATGTACGCTTTTCTACATCCTGCCACTGGACTCCCGATGGTTATACGGGCTCCCTTTCCCGAAGACCTCCGAAACTTGATGAAAACCTTGAAGGATGTCTAATTCAACCTGGTAAAATTAATTTATTTCTACGTCATCACTGATTGGTAATAATTTCTTGAACTCTTCCTACCTGCCCGTCAGTGAGTCTAACTTTAATGCCTCTATGATGAGTCTGTGAGTTCGTCAAGAGATCCTTGACGACACCTCTCGTTAGCTTGCCTGATCTCTGGTCTGCTTTCAGAACAATATCCACAGTCGCCCCTAGGGAAATATCTTTTCTAGTCTGACCGTTCATGGTTAAACACTCCTATCTAGTATGCTATCTATGTTGTTTGTCCTAACGATCTCTAGTCTACTTTTCCTTAAGAAGATCTCTGATTTCGGTAAGAAGTAGCACTTCCACACTGGGTTTTTTGGCAGCAGATGGCTCTTCTGATTCTTTCCTATTAAGCTTATTCACTACTTTCATAAGTAAGAAAATGGCGATAGTGATTAACACAAAGTTAAAGACCGCCTGTATGAAATTTCCAACATTTAATGTAATGGCCTCTTTAGTGACCTTACCCGCTCCATCAACTACGGCATCTTTCAGCCAAAGCTTAAGATCTGTGAATTTGATACCTCCTACAAGGTAACCAATGGGAGGCATAATGATATCAGCAACCAGGGAAGAAACAATTTTCCCAAAAGCGCTACCGATAATAATACCTACCGCCAACTGCATGACGTTGCCCCTAGTCGAAAACTCTTTGAATTCCTTAATAAACCCCACGTTTATGCACCTTTCAGTCCTGCTCTGTTAAAACAAGAGCCTTATTTTTGGTAATTGCAATAGTATGTTCGTATTGCGCCGACAGACTGCCATCGACGGTTCTAGCCGTCCAGTCATTGTTGTCAATTTTGAGACGATGTAAACCTATGTTTATCATGGGTTCAATGGTGAATACCATACCCTCACTCATTCTCTCTCCCCTATTGGCACGACCATAATGGGGAACTTGTAAATCCTCATGCATGATTTGACCAATACCATGACCCGTAAACTCCCGCACGACTGAGAAGCCTTCCGCTTCAGCATGAGTTTGAATCGCGTGGGAAATATCTCCAATTCTATTGCCGATGATCGACTTATCTATGCCAATGTAGAGACATTCCTTCGTCACTCTCAGTAACCGTTCCGCTTGCTCTGATATTTGTCCGACAGGATATGTCCAAGCAGAATCGGCAAGCCAGCCATTGAGGTTTACGACCATATCAATCCCCACAATATCCCCTTCTTTAAGAATTGTGCTCGACGGAAAGCCATGACAAATTTCATCGTTGACTGAAGCACACGTAGCAAAAGCATAACCTTTGTACCCTTTTTGCTCTGCGATCGCCCCGTGCGACTGAATAAAATCCTCTGCGAATTTGTCAATTTCAGAGGTCGTTATCCCTGGACGAATAATCGTTCGGAGTTCCCGATGACAGGCGGTTAATATCTTGCCTGCTTCTGCCATAAGTGCAATTTCTTTTTGAGTTTTAATTACAACCAATCTCAATTCCTCCTAGGTTTTATATTCATTTTATCGAAAAACTTTGTACCACTTCCTAAGTATAATACTTTATTGAATAAAATGCTTGTATGCTCCCTAAAGGGGTGGTTAGCTTGTTATACTAATAGTTCATACCGTTTTAACAAACACTTGTTATTTTATAGACATAGTATTATACTGTCTATAAAATAACAAGTGTTTTGAGGATGTGTTTGCATTATTAATATTTCCGATCTATTTTGGGATGCCTCAATTGAAGACCTTAAAAGTGGCTATGTTCAAGAAAAGACCCATTATGTATGTCTGCTGTGTGGTGAAAAAGTCGAGAAAGGGATTGTCTATCCCAAAGAAGCAGTTCTCTATGAAGCCGAAAGATATATGCAGCTCCATATTGAGGAAGTTCATCACTCAGTGTTTGACTGTTTAACCGAGTTGGATAAGAAAGTCACAGGACTTACAGAGCATCAGACTAGCCTGATCCGACTCTTTTACCAGGGGAAAAGTGATGAAGAGGTACAAAAGGAAATGGGCATCGGTAGTGCGTCGACCATTCGCAACCACCGCTTTACATTAAAAGAGAAAGAACGTCAATCGAAGGTTTATTTAGTGATGATGGAACTCTTAAAAGACCAGGGCAAACTAGCTACTCCCTTAATTCGCCCTCCTAAAACTGCAAGATTACTGGAGGACCGCTTACTGAACACGCTTTTTCCTGAAGGCACAGACGGACCCTTAACCACCTTCTCTATCAAGGAAAAACACAAGTTAGTTGTCCTGAAAGAAATTGTAAAGCGGTTTGAAGGTGAGCGGACCTATACTGAGAAAGAGATCAATCAGATATTAAAATTTGTTTACCACGATTATGCCACCCTCAGAAGGTATTTAGTTGAATATAACTTTCTCGATAGAACGCCTGATGGAAGCCAGTATTGGCTGAGAAACAATTCTTTGAAGAAGGAGGAACCACCCATGGACCGAAAAGAAGCACTGAAAAGGCTTTATAAGGAAACCAAAATTGAAGGCGGCGTCTATCAGGTCAAAAACACCGTGAACCACAAGATACTGATTGAAAGCACCCCGAACCTAAAGTCAATCAATGGGAAACAATTTTGTCTAGATATGGGTACCTACCAAAATAAGCGACTCCAAAATGATTTGCAACAATTTGGAGCCGAGGTCTTTGTGTTCGAAGTTTTAGAAATCTTAGAAGCCCCCACTGAGGGCTATTTCGACCCCAAAGATGCGTTGAAAAAGCTTAAAGAACAATGGCTAAATAAGCTTCAGCCCTATGAAGAACGCGGCTATAATATACTCAAGCCTAATAACTAGGCCTTCGTTAAGTTATCTTTCTAGCCGCTCGTTTTTCTTTAGTATTATATAGGACGAGAACAATGGTGATGGCTGTTAATACTAAGCCAAACGTAGCGGCAATCCCATTAGCTATGGCTGTAGCAGGCACATAATAGGACAGCGTCCCCGATGACATGACATAGCCTACCCCAAATAATAGAGAACGAATGCCGGGGATAAAAGCCACTTGATACATAATATGCCCAGCTAGAACTAAAGGCGTAAACGCAAAAATCAACTTGACACGTTGAGAGGCTGCTTTTGTTTTAAAAGGCCGGGCAACCACCCAAGTGATTATTCCCCCTACAACGCCTGCACCCCAATAGCACAGACTAAACCACACTTTCCATGTAGTTTCAGGCCATATTCCATGGAGCGGTGCAAAATAATTAAGGGGTACTAAAATAGCCAACATGACCCCGATAAATACGACGTAGCCTTGGTTCACTCGAACTAAATGCCATACCTCACGACCTGCAAGCCTTAAATTCACTTGCACAGAACCATTGGGACAATTTCGCACACAGTTAAAGCATAGTTTGCAATCCAAGTTATTATCTAAATACGGAAGATGTTGCGACATTGGACAGCCTGGAACATCTCCTTTGCCTACATAGCACTCAAACGTCGTGCACTTATTTAAACATACTGTTGCATCCGCTCGAACCTCTAACATTGAGCCTATTGAAGCCGTCCCAATAAAGCCTCCCAACGGGCAAAAGTGCCGGCACCAAGTATGGCGTGGGTAGAGGACCGCAATAAGAATGGCACTGACCTGGATAGATATTAATAATAGGGCAGTGTAACTAGGATTGAAGCGCATGTCAGTGATCACTTCTACCCAAAATATCATGAGAAACAAAAAACTAACCATAAGATAATCATATCTAATGATAGACCCTGGAATCGCAAGGTCCTTGTGTACCCTTTTCTGTACAAAATCCATAATCGTCGAAAACGGGCAAACGGTGCACCACAATCTACCTAAGAAAGGGGAGATTATGGCAAGTGCTGGCCACCACAAACCCCAAACTAAAGCGAAGATCTTTGTGGAGACAGCAATTTCAGGAGAAAAAAGCAATAAACAAACTAACGCTATAAACAACGTTGCAGTTGCTGCCCTAATCCATCCAAGAAGCGTGCCCTTCTTCAGTAAATTTTCCAACTTTGGCCACGCTAAAAGGTTCAGGGTATATCCGTTTTGCTGTGACGTGGGACCAAAGAAGATCTGTTCTAGCCCAATAACATCCTGTTGCGCGATATAAAAGGCTCGTTCAATCACTTGAATTAACTCCGAGACATTCCCCTGATTATAATGATGAGAGAGCAACAGTTGGGTCGCTTCTGGCTTTAGAGTAGGGACGTTTCGATGGTTCTTCTGAGCCAGTTTCTCCAGAAATCCTTGAGCAAGAATAGGAATATCTCGTTTACGTTTACGTAAAGGAGCGATCTCATACGTATGAGCAAAACATCTCCGGAGCTCCGGAATGATCGTTCCTCGTAAATCATCACGTTCATCGTTCAAACTTCCAATGACAAAACATTTGTTTTTTTGAAATTGTATGGCTTGAGCAAGTTTAAGCTGGGTTTGGGGAGATATGAGGTTTATTTCACCTATAAACAAGGTTCCACCCTCAGCGATATCGAAAAGATTGGAGTTATGAAGGACTGAGGAGTTTTCTTGGGCGCTGGGCTCGTTGATTAAGTCCTTCCACTGCTGGTCGAATCGTAATCCGTGCGCAACAACGAAGGGGGCTTCTTTACCAAATTGACGTTTATGGACGTACCAGGCCATCATCTGTCGACCAGTACCCCGTTCACCTGTTATTAGCAAGTTTCCCTTTGCCAGAGCCAGTTCTTCCAGTTTTCGTTCGACCTCAGCGGTCGTCCGAGCGCCTCCCCAAAGCCCATAATACTTATCCTTATATTCGGTAAGCTGCAAAGTAGACCGTAAAATCTCCTTATATTTGGTTTCAGATAAAATGAGGTTTGCTGCATTCAAGTCTTCCGACAAGTTGAAAATAAACGTTTGGTAGAGTTTTGTCCACCGCAGCAACATGCGCCCGAAGCTTTCTGCATCCAGCGCTAAAACTCGACATTGATCTTGGCAAAGTATTGTTATAGTAGCGGCCCTAGCGTTGAGCAAAGAGTAGGCACCAAAGGTGTCCCCTGCACTCAATAATCTGACAGGCCACATACCGTGGCCTTCTTTTTGAACTATAACCTCTGCTTTTCCCTTGACCAGAATATAGAAGGGATGCGCTTCCTGCCCCTGCTTGATAATCTCGGCGCCTAAATCATAGGTTTCCCATTGAAAATCGTTCGCTAGCTCCGCTAATTCAGGCGATGACAGATCGGAAAACAGCTTAGTATTTGATAGACTATAAACTTTATCATCAGCCATAAGTTCTTGCCACAGGATGCCTCAGCACCGTTTTCATTTTTTCAGGCTGACTCTTCCGTGGATCTGATAGGTATATCTCGTGATGTCTACCACCACCTATGCCCACCTTGTCTTTTAAACCTTCAGCGTTAATAAAACTATTGACGAACTCCATTGTTTCTGGTTCGGTGGCAAAGGGACCAATATGCATCATTTGAACACACAGCCCTTCCTCATACGTTTCAAACCTCGCCCCTTCAAGGAGCAACGCCGGTTTTTTAGTCTTTAATTGCTTGCAGGCCCAGTTAAACACGTCAATTGTCACAAAGTCAGGCTGACGAATCATGACTGACCACACCCAATTGCCCCTTTCCTTTAATGAAAAGTGATCGTCATCAACCGTCCACAGTCCTTCTAATGGTGGCACAGTATAGTTGAAATAACCTTCGGGTTGATCACCTTTCATCTTACTCATCTTTATAGTATAACTAAGACCATATAAAATTTCGATTGCTTGTTGAAATAGCTCATTGTTGTTGGGGTCGCCCTTACCATCAACCATGATGAAATTCATGCTGGGAACTTCAAGGAGCATTGGCTTGGTTTTGGGCATATATAAATCCTTAAATTCCTTTTTGAAGTCAAACGTTTTTTCTTTCATGAATTCACATCCCTTAATCTTCTTACCATCCGTCTTAACCGCACCGATGGTACAATTCGTGTTGTTGTCATATAATAACATGGTTGTAGAATAAAATCCCGTTTCTCTTTTTTGAACTGCATCAAGATTTCCAATTTATAGAAATAAATGTTTATTCGTATATAAATAATGACGAAAGCCATTCCTCATTTTCTATAAGGAATGGCTTTCGTCTGACTGCTTGCAAAGCTTATTAAGCGTGTTGGTAGTGATACCCTTCCTTAATCAACATTCTCTTAACTTTAGTCAACTCCGTCGGGTCAAAAAAATGCACTTCTTTTCCACTGCGAATATTCCAAACCCGAGGCGTTAAAAATTCTTCTTTAATAAGCTTTTTAAATTTGAAACTTGATACTTCGAGATAATATGTAGCCTCTTTAGTATTTAATAAGGAATATTTATATTGGGGGGTCATTGGCTGCCACCTCTTTCATAAATATTATCCGAACACAATAAAATACTTCACACTCTACACTTCCTTCAAATATACTGATTTATATTCAAATTCAGAGTTCATAAAAGAGGTTAGTACGTTGTCCTCTTTTTCTACCTGCAATCGTATTTTATAGTCTTATACTATCAAACCATTGTTAGCCCACTGCTAAGGAACTGTAAAATTTGTGTTAAATTTTCTAAAAGCAGCTTAAAATAGTCTTAACCCTGCCTATTACATTTTTATAGATGACATTAAAATTGGTTTTTAACCTTAAAAAGCCTTATAATTATAAATGGACTAAATAAGTAGCACAACTCGCTAGTGAATTATTATAAGTTTGGAGGACATAAATGGAGATCAAAAGACTTAAGAAACTTAAATTATACGGTTTTAACAACCTTACTAAAACTCTCAGTTTTAATATGTATGATATATGCTATGCGAAGACACCTGAACACCGCAAAGACTATATTGAATATATTGATGAAGAATACAATTCAGAGCGTCTCGCCAGGATACTCACGGATGTGGCTAACATCATCGGCGCGCATGTTCTAAATATTGCCAAGCAAGATTATGACCCCCAAGGGGCAAGTGTGACGATGATGGTTGCCGAAGGGGATGAGACCGACATTTTTTCTAAAACAGAACTGATCAATTCCCCCGACCCCTTACTTTTACCTTCTTCCGTTGTCGCTCATCTCGATAAAAGTCATATCACCGTTCATACTTACCCTGAAAGTCATCCCAGTAAAGGGATCAGTACCTTTAGAGCAGACATCGATGTCTCTACATGCGGTAAAATTTCTCCTCTAGCGGCACTTAATTACTTGGTAACTAATTTCTCCTCAGATATTGCCATCATCGACTACCGGGTCCGGGGATTTACCCGAAATTTAAAAGGAAAGAAAATTTTCATTGACCACAAAATCAATTCGATTCAAAATTACTTAAAAAAAGAAAAAAGAGACCTTTATCATATGATTGATGTAAATATCTATCAAGAGAATATATTTCATACTAAAATGATGTTAAAAGAATTTGATTTGGAAAATTATTTATTCGGCATGGCAAAAAAAGAGCTCCTCCCCAGTGAAAAGAGAAAAATAAAACAAAGTCTGATCAAAGAAATGGGAGAGATCTTCCATGGGAAAAACATCCCCAAATTCTAACATAAAAGTAGATCTATGCGTCTCAGGTGCTAAATCAGATCTACTTTACCCGATATATATAAAGAGGAAGAGGTAATAGTTATTGATTTCCTTCAATGACTATTACCTCTTTTCACGTTAAATTGCTCTAGGAATCAATCCTCTTATCTAGCGTTTTACATAGAAAAAGGCAGAAAGAAGATAAATCTTCTCTCTGCCTTGAGCATCAAGTTCTCATCTGAATAACTCTTAACCCTCTTGTTTCTTATCCATATTACCCTTCGGAAACATTCCTTGAAAAGCTCTCATGATCAGTTTTACCAATTCACCAAAGATCACAACACTAAAGGTAAATGCAATGATTTTGATCCACAGATTAAATTCGAGAGGAACAGTTTTAAAGACATTCCCACCATACTGTGTGACTAAGATCTGAATCAGGAACGTCAAGAACACGACGCCTACCATGACCTTATTTCTATAAATATTGGGGAAAATGCTAGCGACTCCAAACTCCCTGCAGTTAAAGGCATTCCATAACTGGAACAAGACAAACGAAGTAAATACAATGGTTGATTGTTGAGCTTCTGTGCCACCAAGGCCCTGTGTTTCTAAGAGCAAGAGTAAGGCAGTGACAACAAACAAACCATTCGTAATTATTTTCAGCAGCATATCCTTCGTAACGATGGAAGCATTTCTCTTGATGGGCTGTTTCTCAAGAAGATGCTCTCTTGGAGGTTCTAGACCCAAGGTCAAGGCTGGTGGACCATCCATGATAATATTCACCCATAACAACTGTAAGGTTGTAAAGGGCATTTTAAATCCAAAAAGTTCTGCCAAAATCACTGTGAGAAACGCAACGACATTCACTGTAAGCTGGAACTGAATAAATCGTTGAAAGTTTTCATAAATACCTCGTCCCCACTTAATAGCGTTCACTATCGTGGAGAAAGAGTCGTCTAATAATACGATATCCGACGCTTCCTTAGCGACTTCCGTACCCGCGATCCCCATAGCAACCCCAACATCTGCTGCTTTTAAGGCAGGTGCGTCATTAATTCCATCTCCTGTTACAACCACCGAGTTATTAATTTCCTTCAAGAGTTTCACAACTCTCATTTTAGCGGTGGGATTTGACCGAGCAATGACGACTATTTTATGAAGTTTACTCTTTAACTCCTGGTCACTCATCTCATCGATATCTGTAACTTCAAGGACTAGAGAGTCAGGTTTCACAATGCCTAGTTGCTTGGCGATGGCCCTTGCTGTATTGATATTATCGCCCGTTAATATTTTAACCGTGATACCAGCTTGTCGACACTGGTCAATGGCTGCTTTAACATCCGTACGCAGCGGATCTTCTATGCCTATGAAGCCAGTGAAAACAAGGTCCTTTTCTACATTATATATATCTTCCCATTGAGGCTCCGTCGTGAAATCATTGAAAGCGAAGGCCAAAACTCTTCTCGCCTTATCCTGAAGTTTCTTAATACTTTCTTCTATGACATTTCTATGATCCTGGGTCATCTCAATGATCTTACCATCATAGAGGATCCGATTACAGATGTTTAATACTTTTTCAGGAGAACCCTTGGTATAGAGTCTATAACCATTATCTTTTCCATAGGCCGTCGACATCATTTTCCTTGCCGAAGTGAAATTGTAATCAGCAAGAGGCTCGGCAAACTCTTTGCGATAATTCAGATAGTTAATATTATTCTTATTCGCACAGACCAGAAGAGAGCACTCTGTGGGATTTCCCAGGAATTCAAATTTACTCTCCTTTTCCGAAATATCTGCGGTAGAGTTTACGCAAAAATTCTGGAGCATTTCCTCACAGGTCAACTCATTAATCGGAACGTCTTTTCCATCACACCAAACATCTACCACCGTCATCCTGTTTTCTGTCAAAGTGCCTGTTTTATCAGAACAGATGACATTCACAGAGCCAATGGTTTCACAGGCAATGAGCTTACGGACTAAGGCATTATTTTTAGCCATTTTTTGCATATTAAAAGCCAGAGTAATGGCCACCATGGTTGGCAATCCCTCAGGTACAGCCGCCACAATGAGTGCTACGGAAGTGACAAAAGCATCCTTTATGCCTGGCAAAGCCACACTAATATTATCGAGTACCAGAATTCCACTTCGATACATATTGAACAATTCCAGGAGGAAGACACCTGCAGCAGCGATCGATCCTACAATAGAAATTCTCTTTCCCAGATCTGCTAATTTCTGTTGGAGGGGCGTCTGCGACGTCTCTTCTTGTTTCAATTCATTCGCTATTTTTCCCATTTCAGTCTTGTCACCAATGTACGTGACAATGGCAATGGCCCTTCCTTCAATCACCATGGTACCGGAGTATAGCATATTGAGTCGTTCTGCTAACGGACAATTTTCTTGGTCAATTTTTGCAGTGATCTTGGTGACAGATTCTGCTTCACCGGTCAGCATGGATTCATCGACTCCAAGATTTGAACGATGCACTACCCTGGCGTCAGCAGGAACTTTATCCCCTGTTTCTAGATGAATAATATCCCCTATGGTTAGGTCGCTCTGAGATATAGACACGATCTTGCCATCTCGAACCGCTTTCACATGAACGTCGTCACTCAACTTGGACAAAGCTTCAAAGGCTTTATCTGATTTACCCTCTTGGATGATGGCAATGGAGGTGGCAATTAAGACAGCCACAAAAATCCCTACCCCATCCAATATTTCACCCATAGCTAAGGAGATCAGCCCTGAAATTAACAGAATCACTATTAAGGGTTCTTTTAAACTATCAAATATTTTCCCTAACATGCTCCCCTTCTCTTTGGGGGAAAAAACATTCTTCCCATAGCGCAGTGTTCTTGCCTCAACTTCAGACGACGATAATCCCATTTCCTCGCTACTATTTAATTCAGCAAGAACATCTTGTGCTTCCTTTTGAAAATAATCCAAGTCTAGAACCCTCCTTAAATTTCAAACATTCACCGGCTTTAGTAAACCAGGGTCTTCGAGAAAGAACAAAAGAGACCTCTGACACAGCCTAAATAGGCCATGTCAAAAGTCTCGTCACCTTCAAAGTTCAAGGTTTACAAAGTCAGGTAAGTTTCCCTACCGGGTATGTTGCCTTTGTAATTCGACTACTCCCTCTTAACTTTTTCAGTGTACTTCAATTATTATAGTTTGTCAACTTCGTTCGAAACAGTTAATCCCATGCTAAGCATCTCTTTGGTGCATGGGCTCTTTTCTGGCTAACAGTTTCAGAATACAATGTTCGTCCAGTTCAAGACATCCCAATTCAACCGGCTTATCTCCATAGAAGCCATGGAAATCCGACCCTCCAGTCACGATCAGTTTGTGATTCTTTGCAAAACTCAAAGCGTTTTGACGATCCTCTTCGGTGTGACTGGGATGAAATACTTCAATCCCTTCTAGTCCTAACTCCACCCATTCATCAATCGCGTCAAAATTAGAAAGCTGACCTGGATGGGCAAGAACAGCGATCCCACTGGCCTGTCTAATTGCTGCAATCGCATCGCGAGCGTCAATATAGTCTAGCTTTATATAAGCAATTCCTTGAGGTTCAGAGGCACTTCCTCTAGCAAATAGCTTTTTATTAAGGTTACCATAAATGCTCTCACAATAACCTTTGTTCAGCAAAGTATGCATTATATGCTGTTTATAAACCCCCGATCCCCCTTCATGCTTCTGAACATCTTCCCAAGATATTTCATACCCAGCAGCAATGATCTTACGAACCATTTCAGCGGAAGCCTGGTTTCTTCTTTGTACAAGGGGTGTGCAAAGCAAATCCAGCCCGGCATGCCCTGGTTCAATAAACAGGCCCAGTATATGAGCTCTCTTTCGTCTCACAAAGTCATAAGCAGATATTTCTATGCCCGGAACTATAACGACCCCTAATTCCTGCCCAACGATGATCGCTTCTTCTAACCCTTTGGTGGTATCATGCTCAGTAATGGCAAGATGTGTGATACCGCGGCTCTTCGCCAGCCTAACAACCTCGCTCGCTGTCAACGAACCATCTGAGACCTTTGTGTGTACATGTAAATCAATCATTCTTACCAACCTCAATCATAAAACTCATTCCATGTTGTTGAAAACCTAGCTCTTCATAAAATTTGTGGGCCATGATTCTTTTCTTATTACTGGAAAGCATCAGCTTATAACAATTTTCCTCTTTAGCTTTTTCGCTGATAAATTGGATCAATTTTCCTCCAAGACCTCGTCCTCTATAATCCTGACATACGATCATACTTTCCACAATAGCAAGTTTTGAGCCATTGTGTCCCAAATTGTCAAGGATAATCAGACTGCAGGTTCCAATCATTTGCTGTTTATCTTCAATAACAAACACTTTATAATACGGGTATTCACTAATTCTACGCCATATCGCCGATGCTTCACCGATATCTATCCCGTCTTCTCCGTCCATACCCTTCAACAGTTCAAGGACCTCTGGCAGATCATTTTCAGTAGCCTGTCTCATCAACATACAAGATCAGCTCTTCCAGTATTCAAGACCCGACAATCCGATTGAAAGACAATATTTCCGCCCACTATGGTTTTCCGAAGTATGGGATAACCCTGATGCATTTCAACGATCATTAAATCTGCAGACTTCCCAACTTCTAGCGTTCCGACGTCACGATCAATCCCCAACGCCTTAGCGGGATTCAGCGTGACCATCTTAACGGCTTCAGTGAGTTTAATACCGTCCCTTGTTAGTTGGAAAACTGCGGGAAGCATGGCACTCGGCAAATAATCAGAGCATACAATATCTGCCGCATCATTTATAATCGCGTCAATCGCTTTCATGTTATTACTGTGGGACTTTCCGCGAATAATATTGGGAGCACCCACGCAGACATGAATACCTTTAGACCTCGCGTAGACAGCTGTTTCAAGGTTAATGGGGAATTCGCTGACTTGCCCTTCACACTCAAGAAGTGTCTCTATTTTCCCTCTTGTATCATCGTCATGGGACGCCAATTTAATCCCATTCAGTTTGGCTAATTTGGCCAAATTGAAAAGTTTCGGCCAATTAATCCTGGCCTGGTTTTCACAGGTTCTATCCAAAAAATCATTCACTTCCTGCTCCTTCATACCATGCTGTTGAATGGTAAAACTTTTAAGAGCAGCAGCATCTTTAAACTGCCCCTGGCCTGGAGTATGGTCCATAAAGGACATAAAATCAATGCTCTTATCCCTGATCAGATCTTCCAAGGTACTAATACCTGCCAGGAAAGTCAGCTCATATCTGAGATGTATTTTGTGGTTAATCATTGAGCGAGTTTGTTTCAGCCTGTTGATGCTATTGATAATATTAATCACCATGTCGATATTCCGTACTCCCCACTCGTCGCTCAAGGTCAGCGAATGGTACATGGTTGTGATTCCGCTCACTGCAAGCTTTTTTTCTAGCTCATAGAAAGACATATCTATAGGAAATAAGGTATTCGGCCTTGGTTGTATCTCTTTCTCGATGGCATCACTATGAAGGTCGATCATTCCTGGCATAACATAACAACCTTCTGCATCAATCATAGTAATTTTGGAATAACATTGAACGCCAGAGAAACTACTTTCAGCGACCTTTGAAATTCTCTGACCATCAATGAGAATATGACCCTTGATCACTTCATCAGGTAAAATGATCTGCGCGTTGTAAATACATATTTTCTCTGTTCTCATTATTTGATACTCCTTACGTCTAATATCTATTTTGCAGCTTCCGCTTCATCTTTGTAGAACCAATCTCTAGAACAATCGCAATCGATAAAACGAGATAAGTGATAAGCCCGACTTCCCTCAGATCAAAATAAAAGCCGCTGGCCATAAACAGATCAAATCCAATCCCGCCTGCTCCTGCAGCAGCACCCATGGCAATAGCGTTGGCAAAGTTTATTTCGAACCTCAAGAAAGTCCAAGAAAGCAAATAGGTAAAACCGAGGAAGGTATCACCGCCTGAAAAACAATTTGCCACCAATTAGCTCCACTAGCCATCAAAGCTTCTATAACGCTCCTGTCTAAGTCCTCAAAAGACTCAGAATAGGCCTTCGTCAAATAACTAATGGAATGAAAACTCATCCCAATGATCGCTGCAGCGCTGCCAAGCCCCGCAGCGACTGCAAATATTAAAACCCATAATATGGTTGGCACTGC
>DASRMG010000179.1:0-2100 GCA_035648035.1 Desulfosporosinus sp.
GAAGAAATGTCTTGGTGTGGACGCAATCAAATATATGGAATAATGATGGTGATCCAGGAGCGCTTTACAATGCCCTTGGACAGTCGGTTTCCCAAAAATAGAGTCATTAAATCAATTCAACAAACTTATCAACAAGTGTGGGATCGAACTGTAAGCCACCGAATTTGGCAATTTCCACCAGAGCTTCCTCATTGGACCGAGACTTTCGATAGGGGCGGTTGTTTGTCATAGCGTCAAAAGCATCGACAATTGAAAGGATTCTACTCTGAAGTGGAATCTCTTCGCCTTTCAACCTAAAGGGATAACCATTACCATTCCACCACTCATGATGTTTGAGTATCCAATCTGAAAGGTGCGAGAGCACTGGCGAAGACTGAGCAATTCGATAGCCGATTTCGGTATGTCGTTCCATTTCGTTCTTTTCTTCGTTAGTCAGCTTTCCTGGCTTAAAAAGTATTCTGTCAGGTATGCCAACCTTCCCGATATCATGGAATTGGGCAAAGAGCCTTATGTCCTCAACCTCCTTTTTCGACATACCTATAGTTTCAGCCAGTTGACCTGCTAAATCCTGCATCCTGTCGCAATGGCCTTCAGTGATATAGTCGCGGGCTTCTAGCATTTTAGTAAGAATATCAATGTTTTTACTCTTCTCACTTTGCCTGTGATGGAGCTTTTCCCGGTACATGAGAGCATCGGCTATCTTTAGCAATTCTCTTAAATCTTTTTGGTCGTCATTCCCAACAGCATAACCCACAGATAGGCTGACGGGTATAACACGCTTCATAGAATTAATAAGGGTTAGTGATTCACCCATTTTCACCTCTATGGCTGAGAGTTCTGTAGCGGTTGTGTGCCTAACTAATATAGCAAACTCGTCTCCCCCGATTCTTGCAATTACGTTATTTTGAGCAAAACACTCGCCTAAAATGGTTGCCACCATTTTTAAATAATCATCTCCTACCGCATGACCGAGAGTATCGTTGACCAATTTCAGTCCGTCAATATCACAGATGACAATACCAATTCCTGTGGTAGCTTCATTGCGATATTTATCCAATTCACGTTCAAAGTAGTTCCTGTTATAAAGACCTGTTGTCGCGTCATGGATACTCATGTTGTAAAGTCGAACTTCTGATTTTTTACGTTGAGAAATATCTCTAATAACAGCTAGCACTTTATCATCCCCGCATAAAACAAGGCGAGCTTCATAAAAGACACCCGAAGATAATCGCTGAGAAGAAAGGAATTCAAAAGTTTGAATTTCACCAGTTGCAAATAATCTTTCGATGTGTTGAAATGAGCAATCAACGATATGCTTTTCAATATACTGCATGTCTTTGATATTTTCACCTATAAGATAAGGCCGCAGATAAGGTGCAACAATAGTGTTTTCTAAATAATTATCGATCAAAGTTCCATTTCGTTCTAACAAGAAAAACATGTCCGGCATGACCTTTAGAAATGCGCTGAGTCTATTTTCACTTTCGGTTAGTTTGCCAAGGGTAACCGTGAGTTCCTTGGTCTCAGATCTCCCTTTCTTCACAAAGCTATAATTCTGTATTAACAAAATTATAGACAGGGAAACGGTAATTAACAAAGTAATGAGCAATGCGAATCTCACTCCTCTAAATCCATGGTTAAAACTATAGTTCGTTTTCATATAAAATTGGTTTTCAATTAAAGTGTATAAGGCCAAGCCATCAGCCAATAATATAATATGTACAATTTCTACAATTTCTACAATTTCTTAAATTATAAGATATTACAGTAGGGTTCATTGGGAAATCATTCAAAAAGGAGCGGACAATCAAAATGATCGAGTGTAGTATTAATAATTTGACGAAATATTATGGTGCGAATAAACTATTTCAGAACATTTCCTTTGACTTAAAAACAGGAGAAAGAATAGGATTAATTGGACAAAATGGTTGTGGTAAAACAACAATCTTGAAGATAATCATGGGGGTAGAAGATTGCCAGGAGGGTAGCATAGCCATTCGTAAAGACGCTAGGATAGGCTATCTCAACCAAATGCCCGATTTTGAGCGGTGTGCAACTACTATAGATGTTGTGGAATCAGCCTTTGAGACTATTTATAAA
>DASRMG010000180.1:0-8315 GCA_035648035.1 Desulfosporosinus sp.
ATTTTTGTTTTGAAATCAGCTGTAAATTGTCTTCTTCCCATTTTGTGTGAACCCTCTTTCGCGACAGCTTCCTGTCTTTTATTCTATCAGGTTCACTTAGGATTCCGAAAACTTTGTCTGGATTCATGGGTGCATTATATATAGCTGCTCGGATTAAAGTTGATTCTCAAGGGGAAATCGAAGAAGTCCACATTCTGGCAGGCTCAGGGAGAGCTCCGAAGCAAATCGTTAGAGATATTGAATCACTTCTGATAGCTCAATTTGACCTGCAAATTGACCATAAGAAGGTCAGTGTCGCTCAAGTTGAAGATGATGAGTACGGAACCTTTACCATGGTAGAGTCAACTCGCCCCAAATTGGTGGGGGTGACACTCAGAACCGTCAATGGTATGGCCGAAGTTAAGGTGGAGCTATTAACTGGAGAGAAGATTATTGAAGGAATTGCCGAAGGACCTTTCTCGGCTCAGAATAAGTTGCGGTTGTTCGTAGAGGCCACTCTGCAAGCACTTTCCCCGCTCACCTTGGACAAGTATCTATTCGTCACGGAGGATGTTGGAATTACTCAACTTGCCAAGCAACAAATTGCGCTGGTTTCAATAACCTCGATCACCACGGCAGGGGAGCAATCCCTTACCGGATGCGCTTTGGTCAGAAACGATGATCGAGAAGCCCTCGTTAAGGCGACCCTTGATGCGGTTAATAGAAAACTGCGATTTCTCAGAAACAATTAATTTGCTAACTTTGGCTGACTTACCTAACAATTAGATCTGAAACACTGTTTTAATTCCCTACGTAGCGAAGCGGAAAAAACAGCGGAACGGAAAACGAGCGAAGCGGTAAAACAATCCCTTTGATAAAAATTCGAGGAGGTTTACCGCATTGAGCAAATTATTCAAAGCTATTACAGTTCTCGTTACTCTCGTTCTCGCAGGAGGCGCAACCTTCAAAATCTAATTGTAAAGTAGTCGGCCAATATTTATATGAGGTGGCTAATGAAAAGTTTACCAAAGAAATTCATATTATTTTTTATCATAGTGACTGTATTAGCTACAACTGTTTTAGTCTGGAATATCATTCATACTGATTGGAATATTACCCTTTTAATTCATCTGTTAATCTTTGGAATTCTCGCGATTGCCAGCGAATCATTGCCGGTTGCACTACCTAAGGGGGGGTATGTAACAGTTAGCTATGCTATTTTCCTTTCTTCCCTGATTTTGTTTCCCTTGGGAGTGACTCTGACAGCAATGGCTTTGTCAGGTCTGCTTATTGTTGGTAAGGCAGGCTTAGAACAACCTCTCTTTAAGCGTGTGTTTAATGCGTCACAATATGTTTTGTCGTTAGCCAGCGCATATGTGGCTATGAATTTTTTCAAACCTACATCATTAAAATTCAATTTTGAGTCGCTCATATTTTACTTGGTTGCTGCCGCTGTTTACTTAGTAATAAACATAACAATTGTTTCTATTGCATTAGGCACAATGTTCGGTAAATCTCCTTGGTCAATATGGATCAGTAATATACGTTGGGCTTTGCCTAATTTCATGTCACTAATTCCTCTTGGATTTTTATTGGCATTGCTTTACAATAATTACGGTCCACTCGGACTTCTGCTAATATTCGTGCCCCTCTTGGTGTCTCGTCATTCTTTCCAACTTTATATTGATATGAAAGAAAATTATCTTAATACAGTTGAAGCTCTCGTGCAGGCGCTAGAAGCTAAAGACACGTACACAAGTGGACATTCGGAAAGAGTTGGAAAACTAGCGGTCGCTATGGCAGAAGAAATTAACATGAATGAAGACAAAATTGAGTCACTCAGATATGCCGCAGTGTTGCATGACGTAGGCAAGATTGGGGTAAGCGAAATAATTCTAAATAAAGAAGGGGCCCTGCTGGATACGGAGTGGAACGCGATCCGCAGTCATCCTGTCATCGGCCAGACAATTATTAAAGGAATTAAATTCTTGTTTAATATAGGAGAAGTTGTACGTCATCACCACGAACATTATGATGGGCAAGGCTATCCAGATGGAATCAGAGGGGAAGAAATTCCCCTGGAATCGCGGATCATTTCCGTAGCAGATACTTATGATGCCATTACATCGGATAGGAGTTATCGTAAGGGCAGGACACATGACCAGGCCATCGCAGAACTTAAAAGAGTGGCTGGGTCACAATTAGATCCGAAGTTGGTAGAGGTTTTCTGTAAAGTGGTCACAAGTGAACTGACAGAGCGTACAGTCATTACTCACTAAATACAATCGGCTTTAACACATTAGAACTATATAAGAGGTGGAGCAATGCTCATAGAGACGTTGATTTTAGCAATATTCATCAGCCTTATAAGTGGGGGCAAAATAGGTCGACTGGGAGAGCTAGACCTTCGGGAATTTTGGCTGGTCCCCTTGGCGCTCTTGCTACAGAGTGGAGTTTATTGGGCAGCTGTTCAGGAAATTGGGTTAGGGCCAAGTTGGGCTAGTCCAGTGCTGGATACAGGGTCCTATTTTTTATTACTTCTTTTCACGTTTCGCAATAAATCACTACCAGGAATGCGTTGGATCACCTTGGGAATTTTGCTTAACACCCTCGTCATTGGCTTGAACGGAGGCGTCATGCCAGTTGATTCGTCTTTTCTACCAGAGGCTAGTCGTAACGCTCTCATAGCAGGACAGGGAACGCATGGCTTGATGACATCGATTACCCGGCTGAGCTTCTTAGCGGATGTTTTTTATCTGGATATTCCATTACTACAAAAACAAGTGTTCAGTGTTGGGGATATTCTTCTCGATATCGGCGCTTTTCTGCTGGTAATAGAGACAATGAAGCGTAAAACCGCAATAGTAAATACACATGCATAATCGGACTGAGGTTATAAACCTGCAGTCCGATTATTAGTTCACTTGAAGTATTATTGTACCTAATTAAGTATTGCGTTCAATGCCCTTCAATAAATCTCTTACCACTTCCCCAGCAATCAGCAGTCCCACAACGGACGGTACGAAGGAAATGCTCCCAGGAACATGGTCCTCGGCTTCTGAGGAGAGCGGCATAAGGGGGAGATCCGTGGTAGATACCACTTTGATCCCTTTTGTAAGACCCTCTTTTCGTAGCAATTTGCGCACAGCCTTGGCCAGCGGATCTCCGCTGGTTTTAGAAATATCTGTTACCCTGTAGCTTTCTGCAGAAAGCCGGTTTCCAGCGCCCATGCTTGAAATCAGGGGGATCTTACGTAGCAAACATTCCTTTGCCAGGCTTACCTTGCTGGAAACAGTATCAATAGCATCGATGACATAATCCAGCTCTCGTCCAAGCATGCGGTCCGCATCCGCAGGAGAATAAAATTTCTTGATCACTTCCACGTTCGCCTCGGGATTAATATCTAAAATTCGGCGTTTCATGACCTCCGCTTTGCCTTCGCCCAAGGTGGAATGGAGAGCATGTAGTTGGCGATTAATATTTGTAAGACTGATTTCATCGAAGTCAACTAATATCAAATGGCCCACAGCAGCACGTGCCAGAGCTTCTACGGTGTACGAGCCTACCCCACCAATCCCGAAAATCATAACCGTGCTCTTGCGGAGCTTTTCTAAACCACTGTTCCCAATAAGAAGTTCAGTTCTTGAGAATTCATGTTGCATGATACCCACCACCTTTTATTTTCAACTTAGACTTAATCATAACTCTTGGCGAGAATAATAGTAAAGTAATTACATAAAAAAGTTATATTCATATTAAGTGTGTGCTTTATTATATAATGATTATATAAAGCTATAAAAATAGAGATGAGATGACAGAAAGCTACCCAATATGGATAGCTTTCTGTCATTGTTTTATATTTTCTGGCGCTTCGTATAAGTTGTATGGAGCAATTCATGCGCCCTTTCTCCATAGGGTTCACCAATGTACTCTTTATATAGAGCCACAATGGCAGGATTTTCGTGCGACTTTCTTAAAGGCTTGGAGCGGTCTTCTTCATAAATCGCGTTCGCCCGAGCTTTAAGAATTTCAACATTGCCATGATGATAGGGTTGTCCACCTCCACCAATGCAGCCACCAGGGCAAGCCATAATTTCAATCACGTCGTAATTACTTTCCCCAGCCTGAATCTTTTCTAGAATTTTCCGGGCATTACCAAGACCATGCGTAACAGCAATTCTTAAATCGCGGTCACCGATCGTGATCACAGCTTCTTTAATGCCTTCCATACCACGGAGCGCCTCAAATTCCACCTTCTCCAAAGTTTCACCGGTAAGCACTTCGTAGGCTGTCCGCAGGGCTGCTTCGAGAACGCCACCGGTTGTTCCGAAAATAACGGCAGCGCCCGTCGATTCACCCAAGGGCTGATCAAATTCTTCGTCTTTGAGATGATCAAAATGAATGCTGGCTTCTCGGATCATGCGAGCGAGCTCACGTGTCGTGATAACGATGTCCACATCCGCAGTTTCTTTCCCTTGTCCAAGTTCAGGACGAGCGGCTTCGTATTTTTTTGCTACGCAGGGCATCACAGAAACAACGGTGATCTTCTTAGGATCAATGCCATAGGTCTCCGCATAATAGCTCTTGGCTAAGACCCCTAACATTTCATGAGGAGATTTACAGGTGGAAGGAATGTCCAATAAGTCAGGAAATTGATGTTCGAAAAATTTGACCCAGGCTGGACAGCAGCTCGTGAGAAGCGGCAAACGTCCACCATGCTTTATGCGATGAACCAGCTCCGTCGCTTCCTCCATAATCGTTAGGTCAGCACCAAAATCCGTATCAAAGATGCGGTCAAAACCAAGTCTTCGAAGAGCGGCTACCATTTTGCCCGTGACAATGGTCCCAGGTTCTAAGCCGAACCCTTCCCCCAATGCCACCCGGACGGCAGGTGCTGTTTGAACGACGACAAATTGGTTGGGATCATTCAGGGCTTTTCGAACTTTGTTAGTTTGATCCAGTTCCATTAAGGCGCCAGTCGGACATACTGCTAGACACTGTCCACAGAACGTGCAAGAGGTTTCGTGAAGGGGTAGATCAAAGGCCGTTCTAACCACCGTTCCAAAACCGCGCCCGACAGCTGAGTAAACGCCCACAGTCTGAACTTCATCGCACATCGTTTCACAGCGGCGGCAGCGGATGCATTTGTTAGGGTCGCGGATAATGGCAAGACTGGAGGTGTCAATTTCAAACTCAGATTCTTCTCCTTGATAGTCAATATGACGCACGCCTAGATCCGCTGCGAGAGCTTGGAGGTCACAGTCTAGGTTTTTGGCACAGGTTAAACAAGCTTTAGGATGGTCAGATAGTAGAAGTTCAACCATCGTCCGTCTTGCCTGAATGGCCCGTGGACTATCTGTTCTAACAATCATGCCAGCCGTTGCGGGTGTAGAACAGGCTGGAGCAAGATTACGCCGACCCTCCACTTCTACCACACAGACACGGCAAGAGGCAATGTGATTATTCATGTTCATTTCATGAAGATTGAGGTAGCATAAGGTTGGGATGTCGATGTTTACCGTTCGGGCAGCGTCTAAGATTGACATCCCTTCCGATACGGTTAGGGGCATATCGTTAATAGTTAGCTGAATATCCATGCGGATTCCTCCTTCAGGTGCACCTTATTGGTGGAGAATTGCGCCCTCGACGCGGCATTGTTCCTTGCATGCCCCGCATTTTAGGCAACGTGCTTCGTCAATGACGTGGCGTTCCTTGGGTTTGCCGCTGATACAATTAGCTGGGCAGTGTTTTACACAAAGAGTACACCCTTTGCATTTATCTGTGATGTGGTACTTCAGCAAGCTCTTGCAAACCCCAGCCGGACAATTTTTATCTACGATATGCGCAATATATTCTTCCCGGAAGTATTTTATCGTGGAGAGGATCGGGTTTGGAGCGGATTGCCCAAGCCCGCAAAGGGAAGTGTCTTTGATGATCTTGCCCAGTGTCTCGAGTTTATCTAAATCATCTAACGTCCCGTTGCCTTCGGTAATTTTCGTCAGAATTTCGAGTAGACGTTTCGTGCCGACCCGGCAGGCGGTGCAGCGGCCACAGGATTCGTCCACCGTAAATTCAAGGAAAAACTTGGCGATATTCACCATACAATCTTGTTCGTCTAAGACAATCAGTCCTCCAGACCCCATCATGGAGCCAATGGAGGTTAAGGATTCATAATCAATGGGGGTATCTAAATACTTAGTCGGAATACATCCCCCCGAAGGTCCTCCGGTTTGCGCGGCTTTGAACGTTTTATGTTTTCTTATGCCTCCACCCATGTCGAAGATAATTTGACGGAGGGTTGTCCCCATCGGGACCTCCACAAGTCCTACATTCCTGACCTTTCCAGCTAAGGCAAACACTTTCGTACCTTTGCTTTTTTCCGTACCTATTGCGGCAAACCAATCGGCTCCCTTTAAAATGATAGGTGGTATGTTTGCCAAAGTTTCCACATTATTGACACAGCTGGGTTTACCCCATAACCCCTTTTGGGCAGGGAAGGGAGGTTTGACAGAAGGTTCCCCTCTAGTTCCCTCGATGGAATGGATCAGGGCCGTTTCTTCACCACACACAAAGGCTCCGGCTCCGTATTTTAGCTCAATGTCAAAGCAGAAATCACTGCCGAGAATTCCTTTGCCCAGTAAACCGTATTCTCGAGCTTGCACAATGGCCACTTGCAAACGATGAATGGCTGCAGGGTATTCTGCCCGTACATAGATAAATCCATGACTTGCCCCAATGGCAGAACCTGCAATGAGCATACCTTCTAAAACACTATGCGGGTCACCTTCTAAGACAGAGCGATCCATAAATGCTCCAGGATCCCCTTCGTCCGCATTGCAAATAATATACCGTTGTTCTGCCTCGCTATTGTGCGTGAATTCCCACTTCAAACCAGTAGAAAAGCCACCACCGCCACGCCCGCGGAGTCCGCTTTTTTTAATCACCTCAATGACCCCAAGCGGATTCATGTCGAAAAGGACTTTCACTAAGGCTTGATAGCCATCTGCTGCGATATACTCTAGAAGGTTTTCAGGCGCTATAAAGCCGACGTTACGTAGCGCAATACGAAGTTGACCCTTATAAAAGGGTAGGTTGGAAGCAAAACGTTCTTTTGTCAACGGATCTTTAAAGAGAAGCCGTTCTACCCGATTGCCTTTAATAAAATGTTCCTCCACAATGGTTGCTACGTCTTGAACGGAAACCTCACAATAGGTCGTGTTATCAGGGTGAATCTCAATCATCGGACCCTTTTCGCAAAAGCCAAAACAGCCGGGTTGGAAAATTTTAACCTGTTCAGATAATCCTTGTCGAGTCAGTTCCTCTTGCAGAACATCAGCAATTTCAGGGCTACCGGAGGAGTGGCAACCAGGTCCACCACAGACCATAACATGTCTGAGTTGACCTTGAGCCTCCTTAATTGTCACAGGGTTAATTATGCGTCTGTTTTCCAGGAGGCCGAGACTTTGTGCTTTAAGCACATGCAGTGCATCAGCATCTTTGAGTTTCATTAATGAGTGTCACTTCCTTCCATGCATATAGGAGCCTACATCAAGTGGCGTCTGGACGATATTCTTCAATAACTTGTCTAACTTCCTCTGATTCGTTCATTCGGCCATAGACTTTCCCATCCATCATCATGACTGGGGCAAGACCACACGCCCCAATACAGCGCAGGGAATCTAATGAAAAGAGGTTATCCTCTGTAGTCTCTCCAGTTTTAATCCCCAACTGCTTCTCAACCTCTGCTTTTAGTTTCTCTGCACCTCGCACAAAACAGGCCGTGCCCATGCAAATGTGGGCAGTATGTTTTCCTCGAGGTTTCATGGTGAAGAAGGAGTAGAAACTCACAACTCCAAAGACCTTGGCAGCAGGGATATCAATTTTTTGGGAAATATGCAACTGTAACTTGTTGGGCAGGTAACCGAAGAGTTCTTGGGCATAATGCAGGATCCCTATCAAGTTTTCCTTTTTGTAGGGGAGGTTATCGATATAGTCATCTAGCTTAAGATAGAGATCATCGATTGAGGCGTTGTCACACATAGAAATCCTCCTTATTATGAGTATAATGCTCATTATTCCCATTGTTTGAACATTTAGCCTAAGAATATTGATTACTGGGAAGGAGGGTGGGGCTACGAAATGGAGTCTGCGGGACAAGCGGATTTAATTTACAACGTTCACTCCGTAAGCTGCGTAGACCAAACTAACGCGAAAAGCCGTCCGCTCCGACGAGTGCCCGGCAATTCGCCATCCTTGGCTCAGATGCCGGTTGGAAACGTCCTGTTTCCAACTCGTCCCCGCTGCCTGCTTTTCGCGAAGTTTGGTGAGCTACTCGC
>DASRMG010000181.1:0-3362 GCA_035648035.1 Desulfosporosinus sp.
CATAATGCATTCTCCTTAAAATTTATTAGCAGTTCTACTGCAATTAAATTTTAAGATACCCTGAACTAAAAAGAAAGAACTGGATTGGAGTGTATCCATAAACTTCAACGGCTTAAACCACCGCGTAGCGGTTTAGTCCAACAATACTTCTGCGAACTGTTTTATATTTATTGTATTCCTTGTACTATAATACAACCCCGATGAGTTGAATTCCTTGTTACCTCGGCATTTCCAATCTATCTAGTGAATAATATGCTGTGAGATCAGCCCATACGTTCAGGTTAAGGTTTTTCCTTATATTTGATTATGAAAGCCCTGTGTTTGCTAAACTCGAAGGCCACGAGTTGTCTGCGGGTACTGTCACGATCCCTAACGTTAATCTCTATGACCAGTTGCTAGGGAGGGAGGCGCATTCACACGACTAGCCAGACAGCAGACCTGAGAATCAACGAATTAGCCAAACGGCTTAAACTTCCTACGGTAGGGAAATCTTACAAAGTTCAGGTTCATAGGTACCTTTCTCTTCAGTTAAGAGGATTAAAAATCTTCAGATTATTACCACTCTAACATTTCTACATTTTTCCCTCATATCCTCCCAAGATAGCAAATATAATCCAAGAATAACAAAAAAGCCAGACCTTACGATCTAGCTCAATATGTCCCCCTCCACACCCTGTCACGATAAAAAGAACATCCTCCTCTACGGCCCGCCTATACCAAGGCTTTCACTCAACCCCGATATAGTACTATTATCGTCTCCACGTGCGTTGATGTCACTTCATTGTAGTTGTAATAAAGCTATTACCGTGCCTCGGCGTTCCTGATGGGCTCGTTAGAAAATACAGTAATGAATACGATATGTTCGTAACTATTTGCGTTGCCACCACAGATTGGCGGCTTTGAACACATGCTGATTTATTTTGGTTGATGTGCTCATTGAACATGTTAACCATCGGGTTCGGAAAATGGGTTGAGCCTACATAGCTTCTCTCTGAGTTATATAGATACAATTATACAGGGTATTGGAGCGTGGTCATGTTCCAGACGGCTACTCTAGTCCAATTGGCATTGTTATACTCATTCTTAAACACGAGGATGATGGTGCTATTGCTTTTTCAGCACCTTCTTAGATTCAACCTAAAAACTTTTTGCCACTGCGATACTGAAGTATTGCTACAAACAATAATGCAAGGGGGCACTACTAGTAAACCGATACTCCATGCCCCTAACACAGAAATTATTATGAATGTTATGACTATAACATAAACCAGTGGTCTAATCTTTTTCCAGGCTCCAAACGCACCTACAATAGATAAAACAAACAGGAAAATTGGCCAAAAACAAAATAGCTGTCGATCCTTATTCCAGTGCAAATTGCAATATCGTTCTTAACTGGGTCGTACATATTCCATGGAATAGTTTACTGTATTGGGGTGTCCCAAGCGGTACCAGACTTTGACTCTGGCATTCGAAACCCAGCTACCTCAGCCATTTACGCACTCAATTTTAAAAAATGCCCCGGAGCTTAGAAGCCCCGAGGTATTGGGTAAATACAAATTATTGCAGGGGTTGTTGATCCTGCCAACATATCCGGACGCCTATTGTTGCTCAAGAATGTGTGCATGAGCGGCCACGTAAATCGTTTCTCCTGCAAAGGAACTAACATCAACATTAAACGTGTAGGTCGTGAAATAGTCGTTAGGGTTGGTAACGGTATATTGGTAGGGAAACCCCCCCGGGTTGCTGTTGGTTGGAGGAATATCACTGACATAGAGATGTACTTGACTCATGACATAGGGAGAATCCGTGGTGAAAGTTACTGCCAAGATATTACCCTCACGAAAGAGGTGTACAGTTCCTACGGGAATGTAATTATTTCCTAGTCCGAGTACAACCGTTTTTTCAGTTTCAGTGCTACCTAAAGTCGTGTACTGGGCATTTCCTTGTCCGAAGCTAATTCCAACTGACCATGCAGAACCTGCGTCAATAAATACTGGAATCGCTGGAGTTGCTGGTATTGTTTCCAATATATCAAGAATTTCTTCCACTTTAAACTGAAGTAACATTTGACTTTTCAAAACCGTTTGTAAAGTCCGCCTTACTTCACGGTTAATCGATAGTAAACCCCCAAAGTTAGGAACTGTTACGGATAAACCCGGAAGAGTACCAAATGCAGCCTGAATTTTTTCGCCTTCAGTATTGATAATATGCGCCAATCCTAGTTCTTCAAATGCTACTGAAGCTAACAATAGGTTAGCAACTTGGCTTCTATTAATGCTTATAATCGGGGTGATTTGTGGAATGGTCGGAAATGACATTATTCGATCAAATCCTTTCCTGGGTTAGTATTATACAATTATTATATGAACCGAATAGACAAATTGCTAAGGCGTGGATTATACATTTTCAGGTTGCTTTGTCCATGTTTTATACTCATTAAGGCCCTCTATCTCAGAAACCCGATAAATGTGGTAGGCTTGATAATGAGTGTCTACGAAAAGTTCGAAGCCCAGGGCTACAGCACGAATGCAAAAATGTCGATCTTCACCAATAAGGCTAATATTGTAAATTTCATTAAAATTAACACCGGAATGAAGCGCTTTCCTACTGATGAGAGTGCAAGCCCCTAATCCACCAACCGAGTAAATTCCAGGCACTTTCAATTGATTAATAAATATTTGGACTCTCTTTAAAATCTCCTTCTGGGTTAGGCTTTCTCCTTTCAAACTCTTATATAGGTTATATTGGTCAGACATCCAAACTTGGGGTAATTCAGGGAAACCAGGCTCCCATTTCGTCCAAAATATTTCGGATACGATATCTTTTTTAAGACTAACCAAATGTTCGAGCGTTTTGGGGTGTAATACTAAATCGGAATCAACCAAAAACAAATAATCATAATCATCATTTAGTGCTTTCTCGATAATGCGATTCTTAAATTTTGCCACTTTCCAAATAAGTCCCTCCTCCCAAACATGCGTACTTTCGTCACATACATAAGGTCTAGCGTCTTGGGCTTTTATAAGGATTGTATTGGGAAACGCTTCAGCAAAATCAACCAGTAACCGACTCGAATCGTCTTCGAGATTGTCATCAATAAAGAAATAGTCAACGTCAAGCATCGTACCTACAGTTAACTCCTTAATACTTAATAGAAAGTTCCTGAGTATCTCCGTTTTTTGACGAATGGGGCTTCCTAAGAGTACCTTAGGGTTACCTTCATTCATGATAACCTCCATTCCGCCGCTACCGCTGGCGGCACAAATAGTAATGAAAAATGGTGCGCGGTTCACCACTTTGCTATAATTATTTTAAGGAGAAGATATACTACAAAGCACGGAGAGGTGAGTCGTAGACTGCTC